>JAUZEM010000234.1 GCA_030839005.1 Actinomycetota bacterium
GTTCGGTGGAACGCTGAGCACCATCGTCTCGCGCTCCGGGTCGAAGCCGCGTACGAGCAGGATGTGCTCGCCGATCAGCCGTAGATCGGTCTTGTCGACGCCGCTCGCGCTCATCCAGTAGACGGGGCCGGTGGGATCGGGGGCACCGTGGAGGTCACCCAGGTAGCGCGCGCTGACGTTGCCGTACGACAGACCACCGATTCCGTACAGCAGCTGCACGTGGCGAAGTTCGCGTTTGTCGAGGATCTCTTCGATCGGGAACGGCGCGGGGACGAGATCGAGCGCATCGAGCGCGCGCCCGGCGCGCGACATCTGTGCCGTCTCGTCGTCGCCCTGCCACAGGTGCTCGGGGAGGTCGGTCACGAACTCGTTCGCGATGACGAGCTCCGACGCGGCAAGCGGCTCGATCCGCCCGAACGCGAGACGCGACAGCTCGTCGTCGGCGAAGCCGGGACCGACCCCGTAGACACCCTGCTCGAGCGTGACGAAGCGCACGACGAGACCTTCGGCAGAATCGCTCACCATGACGCAGAGGTTCGCCAGGGCCCGGACGAGCAGCGGGTAGCCGATGCGCAACAGCTCGACGCGATCGTCGGGCAGTTCGGCCAGCTCGGCGATCGCGATCACGAATGTCGGTGCGGCCTTGCGCCGGTACGGTCGGGGCGAGTCGGCATCGATCGAGTGGAGCACCACGTTCGTGCCCGGACCGGCCCGGTCGAGCTGCGAGTAACCCGCGTCGCTCATCGCGCGGGTGAGGCGGCCCACGAACCGCTCGAGCACCGAGCTGGTCCGCAGGTCGTTGCGCGCGAACGTCCGCGGCGCGCTCCCGGCGCGCGTCAGGATCGCCCGGGCGCTCAGGTCGGTCACGGACACAGTGAAGCACGTGCCGCGGCCGCCCGCGGGTCCGGTATGTTCACAGCCGATGGCGGCGCCGAATCGACCGGGCGCGGCAGCCTCGGTGACATTTCGATGCCATGGGCATCCGCATATCTCGGGAAGCCACACCAAGACCGTCGAGCTCACGCGCGACGCCGACGTGACCGGCCGCGCCACGTGCGTGATCGGAGTGCGCAGTGAGCATGACGACCGGCAGCTCGAGCGTCTGCGTGGCGATGTGGAAGTCACGCTCGACTGCGCCGGCGTGCGCGACACGTTCACGGCGACGATCAGCGCGTTCTTTCTCGGCGACGACGCCCTCGTGTTCCGGCGTGGTCCGGGCCTGCGCGGTCGCACGTTCGCATACGACGCGACGAAGAGCGCGGCCGACGTCGACCGCGGGCTGGTACGTGCCGTCGGCGATCCGTCGGCCGAGCTGCACGTGACGATCCGCGAGCTGGGTGCGGGCGACCGGCGCGGCGCGCTGTTCGTGGTGTCGGTCCCGATCGGCAACGACGACGACTTGTCGCCGCGGGCCCGGCGGGTGCTCGAAGCCGTTGACCTCGTACTCGCAGAGGACACGCGGCGCTTCCGCGATCTGACCCGGCGGACCGGGTTGCGCGTCGGCGGACGAGTGCTCAGCTATCACGACCACAACGAGGAGGAGCGCACCGGCGAAGTGCTCGGACAGATGGAGCGCGGCGCGAGGGTCGCCCTGGTCAGCGACGCGGGAACGCCGCTGTGCAGCGACCCCGGCTACGTCGTGGTGGGTGGCGCGGTCGAAGCGGGTTTTGCGGTCACCCCGGTGCCAGGTGCGTCGTCGCTGCTCGCAGTGCTGAGTGCGTCGGGGCTCGCGGTCGATCGCTTCACCTACGCCGGCTTCCTACCTCGGCGTTCCTCCGCTCGCCGAGCGGAGATCCGGCGTCTGGTCGAACGTGGCGACGCGTTCGTCGTACACGAAGCACCCCGGCGGGTCGGCGGGCTCTTGGCCGATCTCGCGGCCGTGAGCCCGGACTTGGAGGTGTGCATCGGCCGCGAGGTGACGAAGGTGTTCGAAGAGTTCCGGCGCGGCACGGCGGGTGACCTCGTCGCCGAGATGGCGCAGGCCGACGAAGCACGAGGCGAGTTCACGATCGTGGTCGCGCCGCCCGCGGGCGCTCGGGGAGAGACGAGCGAGACCGACGCGGTCGCGGACGAGCAACTCGATCGCCTTGTGCGGGCACTGCTCGGCCAGGGTGTCACGCCCAAAACGCTCGCGAAGGCGCTCGCCGAGCTGCCCGGGACGAGCCACAAGCAGGCGTACGCGCGCGTGCTCGCGATCGCGAAGCGCGCATGACGCTGACCCGAGTCGTCGGCAAGGGCCGCACGTCCGTAATGCCGCGGGCGGAGCTCGAGGCGTTGCGCGGCGCGTACCTCAAGTGCGCGGTCGACGTCGGAACCGGCGACGCGCGCTACGCCTATCACCTCGCGTCGGAGCGTTCGGATTGGCTCGTCCTCGGGCTCGACGCCCTCGACGAGCCGCTGGGTGAGATCGCGTACCGCGCGGCGCGCAAGGCGGCGCGCGGTGGCCGTCCCAATCTCGTGCTGCTGCGCGCCGCGATCGAGGCATTGCCCGGCGAGCTCGAGCGCATCGCGGACGAGGTGGACGTGTTGTTGCCGTGGGGCGCCTTGCTCGAAGGCATCGTTCTCGCTCGTCCCCAAGTCGTCGGCGGGATCGCGGCGCTCGCCCGTCCCGGCGCGCGCGTGTACGTCACGCTCAACGGCGAGATCTGGCTCGATTCGACGCCGGCGCGCTACGAAGACCTTCCGGTGCCGACGCCGGAGTACGTCGCCGACGCGATCGAGCCGGAGTTCCGGCGCAAGGGCGTCGACCTCGGCGAGGCGCGTTACCTGACCGCGGCCGAGGCGAAAGCGCTCCCGACGACTTGGGCGCGCCGCTTGGGCCATGGTCGGCCCCATCCACGATTCGTGCACTTCGAGGGAGTGCGTCGCGCGTGATGGTGGCGCGCGAGGATCACCGGCCATGCTGACCTTCTGGCGGGCGATCGTGATCGGACTCTTACAGGGCGTGACGGAGTTGTTTCCGGTGTCGAGCCTGGGTCATTCGGTCCTTGTCCCGGCTCTGATCGGCTGGGACGATCTCGTGAAGGCGCAGTCGCAGGGCGAGTCGTTCTACCTCGCGTTCCTCGTCGCGCTGCACGTCGGCACGGCACTCGCGTTGCTCGTCTATTTCCGAAGCGAATGGATCAAGATCATCGGCGGCCTCCTCGGCAGCGTCCGCCAACGGCGCGTCACGACTCCCGACGCGCGACTGGGCATGCTGCTCATCGTCGCGACGATCCCGACCGGCATCGTCGGACTGGCGTTCGAACACTCGCTGCGAACGCTCTTCGCCAAACCCGCGGCGGCGGCGATCTTCCTCACGATCAACGGCGTGATCCTGCTCCTAGGCGAAGCGCTTCGTCGGCGGGTCGCGGCGGGCGCGGGGTACGGGGGCGACGGGTTCTCGGGCGGTCGACGTATCGAGTCGTTGAGCTACGCCGAGGCGGTATTCATCGGCTTCACCCAGATCGGCTCCCTGTTCGCCGGGATCAGCCGGTCGGGCATCACGATGGTCGGCGGTCTCGTGCGCGGGCTCGACCACGAGGACGCGGCGCGCTTCTCGTTCCTGCTCGCGACGCCGATAATCCTTGCCGCCGGCGTCTACAAGCTCCCCGACCTCATTGGGCACCTGGGTGACGGCGTTCGCGGGCAGGCGCTCGTCGGCGCCGTAGTTGCTGCCTTCGCCGCGTATTTCTCGACGCGGTTCCTCGTGCGGTTCTTCGAGACGCAGAGCCTGACCCCGTTCGGCATCTACTGCCTGGCAGCCGGCGCCTTCTGCATCGTGCGCTTTGTCTTTTGAACCGTTGTGGGGTTACGAAACGACTCGGACCATCTCGTCGAGGCTGAGGTCGCCGAGCAGTACCCGGCGCAGTGCGGCGACGCGCAACGTATCCATGCCTTGTTCGACCGCGAGCCGCTCGATGTCGGCGCTCGGTGCCCGCTCGACGATGAGACGGGTGATGTCCTCGGTGATGGGCATGACCTCGTAGATCGCGGCGCGCCCGAAGTAGCCGGTCTGCCGGCACACCGTGCAGCCATTCGCGGCCCGCACGTCGATGCGTTCGTCCAGGATCTGGTCGGTCGCGCCGAGCCGGCGGAGGAGCGCGAGGTCGGGGTTCTCGACCGGCTTGGCGCAGTTGTCGCAAAGCTTGCGGGCGAGTCGCTGCGCCGCGATGCACGAGACCGCGGAAGCGACGAGGTAGGGCTCGACACCCATGTCGATGAGCCGGATCGGCGCGGCGGCGGAGCGGGTCGCGTGCAGCGTCGACAGGACCAGGTGGCCCGTGATCGACGCGTCAGCCGCGATCCGCGCGGTCTCCGCGTCGCGCACCTCGCCCACGAAGATGACGTCGGGGTCGGCGCGCAGCGTCGAACGCAACGCGCTCGGGAAGGTCATTCCGGCCCGGGTGTTGATCTGGATCTGCTTGATGCCGTCGAGCCGGTACTCGACCGGATCCTCGACCGAAACGAAGCTCTTGTCGCGCGTGTTGACCGAGGAGAGCAGCGCGTAGAGCGTCGAGGATTTCCCCGACCCGGTCGGTCCGGTCACGAAGATCGCGCCTTGCGGTGCGTGGAACGCGGTCACGAGACGGTCGTGCTGACCCTGACTGAGCCCCAGGCTCGCGAGGTCCATCGCGCCGCGCACCGGGTCGAGCAGGCGGAGCACGACCGACTCGCCGGCCGCGGTCGGCACCGTCGCGATGCGCACGTCGATCGGACGACCCCGCACGTTCAAGGAGAAGCGACCGTCCTGGGGCAGACGCGTCTGCGCGATGTCGAGGCTGCCCATGACCTTGAGCCGGCTCACCATCGGTCGCAGGATGTTGAGCGGCGCCTCGGAAGTGTCGTGCAGGATGCCGTCGATCCGCATGCGGATGCTGACGTTCTTCGACGCGGGTTCGATGTGAAGGTCGGACGCCCGGTCGGCCACCGCCTTTTCGAGCAGCGCGTTGACCAGTTTCACGACCGGACCGTCGTCGACGAGGGCGCCCTGCGCGAACTCCGCCTGGACGTCGTAGTCGTCCGCCG
>JAUZEM010000616.1 GCA_030839005.1 Actinomycetota bacterium
CGCTCTCGTCGGCTTCGACGACGAGCCACTCCCCCTCCCCGAAGGCGGCGTTGCTGCCGACCTCGTTCACCTCTCCGCCGATCACGAAGCTCGGCGACCAGCCCGCGCTCCGCAAGATGAGCGCGAGCATCGACGCGGTCGTCGTCTTGCCGTGCGACCCGGCGACCGCGATCGTCCTCCGGGTTGCCGCGAGCGAGGCGAGGGCAACCGAGCGGTGCAGCACCGGGATACCGCGTTCCGCCGCCGCCACGAGCTCCACGTTCGTGCGCGGGATCGCGGTCGAGTACACGACCGCGTCGGCATCGATCGGGACGTGCTGGGCCCGGTTGCCGACGTGCACGTCGACGCCCGCCGCGGCGAGGCGCTCGAGAACGGCCGCGCTCTTGATGTCGGAGCCGCTGACCGCGTGGCCCATGCGCGCCAGCACGAGCGCGATCGCGCTCATGCCCGCGCCCGCGACGCCGACGACGTGCACCCGCCGAGGGCGCGACAGGTCGAGCAACGCCGGAACGGGTGCGTCATGCATCACGCGTCACCGGCATGCGCTTCCACGAGGTCGGAGAGGCGCTCGGTCGCGTCGCGCCGTCCGAGGCCCCGCGCCGCGAGACTCATCCGCTCCAACCGATCGCTCGCTCCGAGAAGGTCTGACACGACCTTCTCGAGGCGCGCCGGGTCGCAGTCTTCGTCGCGCAACATCACGGCCGCGCCGGCACGTTCGAGCGTCTGCGCGTTGCGGGTCTGGTGGTCGCTCGGCGCGCCGGGCAAAGGAACGAGGACCGCCGGCAACCCGACGGCCGTCAACTCGGCAATTGTGCCCGCGCCGGCCCGGCACACGGCGAGCGCGGCCTGGCCGTAGACGAGATCCATGCGCTCCTCGTAGCCGACGAGCTCGTACTTCAGCGTGTCGCCACTCCGGCGGACGGCGGCCAGCTCCGCCGCGCACGCATCGACATGGCGGGGCCCGCAGACGTGATGAACCGCGAGATCACGACGGGCGCGCCACGCGTCGTAGCAACCCAACGCGGCGCGATTGATCGTGCGCGCGCCCTGCGCGCCCCCGAAGACCGCCAGCAGCGCCGGATCGCTTGCGGCATGCGGAGGCCGATCGAGGTGTGCCAGCGCCGCCCGCACGGGATTACCGGTGAGTGTCGCGTTCGGTAGCGGCGTGCCGGGCAAGGACACTGCCGGGCGCGCGCCGAGCCGAACGCCCAACCGGTTCGCGAGACCGGGTGCCGCATCCTGTTCGTGAACGACCACGGGAACGCGCAAGAGTCGCGCCGCGAGCACGCACGGGAACGACGCGTAGCCTCCGAAGCCGACGACGACACGCGGGCGAACGCGGCGCACGATCGCGATCGCGCGGACCACTGCCGAGCACGCGCCCCAGAGGGCCTGCACGTTCTGAAAGGTCAATCGGCGCTGAAGCCCGCGGCCCGGGAGCAGGTCGATCTCGAAGCCCGCCGCGGGCACGACCCTCCCCTCGATACCGCGCCTGCCGCCCACGAAGCGCACCGAGTGGCCGCGTCGCTCCAGCTCTTGCGCGACCGCGATCGCGGGGTACGTGTGACCACCGGTGCCGCCGCCGGTGAGGAGCGCGAAGACGGGTGAGCTCACGACGCGCGGGCGCGCACCCGCCGGGTCGACGTTCGCGAGCGCTCCTGTGACGGCGAAGGCACCGTCTGGCGTGCGATGTTCGCGACGACGCCGACGCCGAACATCGTGATCACGAGCGAGGTCCCACCGACCGAAAGGAAGGGCAACGGCACACCCGAGACCGGCAACATGCCGATCACCGCGCCGATGTTGATCGCCGCCTGGCCGACGATCCAGGCGGTGACACCGGTTGCGATGAGCATGCCGAACCGGTCGGGCGCGCGCTGCGCGACGCGCAGACCCACGAGGCCCAGACCGACGAACAAACCGAGTACGAGCAAGCACCCGATGAAGCCCAGCTCCTCGCCGATGATCGCGAAGATGAAGTCGGTGTGCGCGTTTGGGAGGAAGAACCACTTCGCCCGCCCGGCGCCGAGACCGACGCCGTTCAAGCCACCACTCCCGATCGCGATCAGCGAACGCCAGAGTTGGTAGCCGGTGTTCCCGACGTCGTGACCCGGGTGCAGGAAGGAAAACATGCGCGCCCGCCGGTATCCGGCAAGCAACGAGAGCACGACGCTGCCGCCGACACCGACTGCGATCATCTTGACGAGGTGCTCGGCGCGCACGCCGCCCACGATCAGCAGCGCGCCCACGATCACCCCGAGCACGATCGTGGAAGCGAGATCCGGCTCCTTCATGACGAGGGCCGCGAACACGAGGAAGATCGCGACCACCGGCCGCCAGGCGCGTGGGTCGTCGAGGCGGTCGGCGCGCTTGGTGAGCACTTCGGCCCCGCACACGAGCAACGCGAGCTTGGCGATCTCACTGGGTTGCACCTGCAGCGGTCCGAAGACGAGCCAGCGTTGCGACCCCGACACCAGCTTTCCGCCCACGAGGACGAGCGACAGCGTGCCGACGGCGCATACGAGCAGCCACGGTGCTGCCCGCCGCCAGCGTCGGTAATCGATCCGGGAGGCGACGAGGAACACGGCCAACCCGACCATCGCCCACAGGAGCTGACGGTTGAAGAAGTGCCACGACGAGCCGTAGTCGGACAGCGCCGCCACCGAGGACGCCGAAAGGATCATCACGAGCCCGACGACGTTGAGCACGGTGACCGTCGCGCACAGCACGACATACGCGGGCGGTCGCGGCAGCTGCTCGCGGCGCTCGAGCCGCGCGACAACGCTTCGACCGGCCCGCGCGAGCGGATTGCCGATGCCCCGGAGCCGGTTCAACGGCAGGCGCGGTGAAACTGCGGTCATCGCGTCGTCGCCTCCTCCATCACCTGTTCCTGCACCTCACGCGCAAAATCGTCACCCCGCGCCGCGTATCCCGCGTAGGCGTCGAATGACGCACACGCAGGTGACAGCAACACGACGTCGCCGGGCTGGGCCAAACGGCGCGCGGCCCGGACCGCGCCGCGCATGTCCGCCGCCCGTTCGACTCGCGTTCCCGATCGCGCGAAGACCGCCGCAATCTCGGGTCCGGACTCGCCGAAGGCGACCACGCCCCGCAGGTGAGAGGCCGCGCCGGCGAGCACCGAGAGGTCGAGACCCTTGTTGCGACCACCCGCGAGCAACACGACGGAATCGAACGATGACACCGCACGCCGGGTGGCGTCCGGGTTGGTCGCCTTGGAATCGTCATACCATTGCACTCCGTTAGCTTCGCCGACGAGAGCGACTCGGTGGGGCATGGTCGCGTAGGTACGGAGCGCGGCGACGATGCCGTCGACGCTCGCGCCGACATCGAGCGCGGCCGCCGCGGCCGCGAGCGCGTTCGTTCGGTCGTGCGCCAGCGCCCGCAACATCACGGCGACCGGCGCGAGCGGCCGGCCGTCGGGGAAGACGAGATGGTCGTCGACCACGCGAAAGCACCCAACGGCATCCGCGCGTGCGGAAACGCCGACCCGGCGCGCCGGCGCCTCCGCCGCAATCGCCGCGGCGCACTCGTCGTCGGCGTCGAACACGAGCAGATCGTCTCCCCCTTGACGCGCCGCGATCCGCGCCTTCGCGTCCGCGTAGTCGCCGAACGATCCGTGCCAGTCCAGATGATCGGGCGTGATCGCGAGCAGGATCGCCACGCGGGGCTTGAACGCATGCTGTGCGATCGCGAGCTGGAAGGAGGACACTTCGGCGACTATCACCTCCGCGCCGTCGGCGACAGCATCGATCTGTGGTCGCCGGATGTTCCCCGCCGCGATCGTCGCGACTCCGGACGCTTCGAGCATCGCGTCGACCATCGTCGTCACCGTGGTCTTGCCGTTCGTGCCCGTGATCGCGACGATCGGTGCCTGCGCGCGCTCAGCCGCGAGATCGATCTCGCTGCGCACGACGATGCCGCGGGCTTGCGCGGCTGTAATCGCCGGGTGCGCGGGCCGCACGAGGGGGCTCGGCACGACGAGCTCGACCCCGGCCACGAGCTCGCGGATGCGCGCGTCGGCGGGCGTTTCGACCAGCTCGGCTCCGAGAGCTCGTAACTCCTCCACGCGTTCGGCGTAGGGCCGCGTGCGCGACGGCGCGTCCTCGACGACGATCACGTCCCAGTCCTCCGCTCGCAACGCACGCGCGACCGCGACTCCCGTCTCCGCGAGCCCGATGACGAGCGCCCGGCGGCGGTCGGAGCGACGCGTTCCCGGCGGCCGCGTCATCCGAGATTCAACCCGTGTCGGAGGAAATCGGCATAGAAGATGCCGATGCCGAGCGCGACGCAGATTCCGGCGAAAAGCCAGAACCTGACGATGACTGTGAACTCCGACCAACCGCCGACTTCGAAATGATGATGGATGGGCGCCATGCGCAGGACCCGTTTGCGAAAGCCCCGGTACGAGACGATCTGCACGATGACCGAGAGGGTCTCGATGGCGGGGAGGCCGGCCAGGAGCGGTAACAGCAGATGGGTGCGCGTCAGCACCGCGAGGCCGGCCATGGCGCCGCCGATCGCGAGTGAACCGGTGTCGCCCATGAAGACGCGTGCGGGCGCGGCGTTCCACCAGAGGAAACCGGCGCAGGCACCGAACATCGCCGCCGCGACGACCGCCTGATCCAGCGCTTGGGCCGGGAGGACGCCGTAGATGTCCGGGTGACGAAACTCGGTGAACGCGATGATCATGAACGCGACAAATGTGAGCGCGGAAGAACCCGTCGCGAGACCGTCGAGGCCGTCGGTGAGGTTCACGGCGTTGGCGGTCGCGTACACGATGAGCACGACCCACAGCAGCAGTCCCGTCTGACCGAGATCGATGTCGAGGGGTTGGGTGAAAGAGAGGTGCGTGTCGGTGTGCACGAAATGCACGGCAAGCCAGGCGAAGGCCAACGCGACCACGAGGATCCCGAGCGTCTTGCCGCGCTTGCGCAACCCCAGGTTGCGACGAGCCCGGACGCCGAGATAATCGTCGATCCAGCCCACGACGCCGAGCCCGACGATCAACGCGATCAACGCCCATCCGGGGGTCGCGAACGCGATTGTCCTGCGGCGGATGTGCGCGAACAGGTAGCCGACGACGGTCGCGAGGACGATCGCGAGACCGCCCATCGTCGGGGTGCCGGCCTTGGCGACGTGCGGATGCTCGATCGGCCCGTCATCGCGTATCTGCTGGCCGATTCCCTTCAACCGAAGCTGTCGGATGAGGAGCGGGGTGAAGAAGACGGTGACGACGAACGCCGCGCCCGCGGCCATCAGCATGGCGATCACGGGCGATCGCCTCCCGAGAATTCGTGACGCGACGCGTCTCCCGACCGGTGCGCGCTCGCGAGGAGGCCGTCCGCCACCCGTTCGAGACCCAGCGCGCGACTTGCCTTCACGAGCACCGCATCGCCGCGGCGCACCCGCGGCGCGACGAACCCGACGGCTTCGGCCGCGTCGGCCACGACATGGGCTTCGATGCCGCCGGCCCGCGCGGCGCGAGCGATCGCCGCGCCCCCGGCACCGACGCCGACCACCACGTCGAGCGCGAGGCCGGCCGTTCGCTCGCCAACTTCGCGGTGCGCGTCGTCGTGGTCGACGCCCAGCTCTCGCATGTCGCCGAGAACGGCGAACCGGCGCGCGCCGGGGAGAAGCTCCAGGTGCGCGAACGCGACCAACGCGGCCTCCATCGAAGCGGGGTTTGCGTTGTACGAATCGTTGAGAAGGGTCACGCCGGAATCGGTCTCGAGCAACTCCATCCGCCACCGGCCCGCAGTCGCGTTCGCGAGCTCCAGCGCGATCTCGTCCAAGGGGACCGAGAACACGCGGTGCGCGACCACGATCGCCATCGCGGCGTTGAGCGCCTGGTGCGGGCCGTGCAAGGGGACGGTGAATTGCTTCCCATCGAGGACGAAGGAAGGCCGCAGCCGCGAGTCGATCAACACCTCCGTGATCCGGTGGTCGGCGCGCGCGGTCTCGCCCACCGTCACGACGGTCGCGAGCGTCGTCGCGCGGAGTTGTGGAGACGCGGGATCGTCGGCATTCAGAACCGCGGTTCCCCCGGCGGGCAGCGCCTCGAGGAGCTCGGCGAGCACTGCGATCACGCCCTCACGGCCGCCGAGGTGCTCGCCGTGCGCGAGACCGGCGTTCGTGACGATCCCGGTGTCGGGCCGCGCGATCTCGCACAGGGCCGTGAGGTCGCCGGCGAAGCGCTCGCCCATCTCGGTAACGACGACGCGCGCCGAATCCGGCGTGTTGCAAAGCGTGATCGGCAGCCCGAACTCGTTGTTGTACGACTCCGCGTTCGCGTGACAACCGCGCGACGCGAGCGCCGCGGCGAGCAGGTCCTTGGTGGAGGTCTTCCCCGTCGAGCCTCCGACCGCGACGACGTGCAGCTCGGGGCGGTCGAGTCGCATCGAGCGCGCGATCTCTTGGAGTGCACCCAGCGTGTCGCCGACGTGAACGAGAGCCCGACCGCGCCCGAGCTGTGGCACCCCGGCGAAGTCGTTGTCGACGAGCGCGACACGTGCGCCTGCATCGAACGCGGCCGCGACGAAGTCGTGGCCGTCGCGGGCGCCTTGCAGCGCCACGAAACAGGCGCCGTCGCCGAGTACGCGCGAGTCGAACGCCCAGACATCGACCGTCGCATCCCCGTCGCCGACGACGCGACCCCCGGCGCGCCGCGCGATCTCCTGCGCGCGGAGCCGCGTCACGAGCACGCCTCCAGCTCCTCGGCCGCGACCACGCGGTCGTCGAACGCCGTCGTGATCCCGTCGCGGGTCTGGCCGGTCTCGTGACCCTTCCCCGCGATCACGACAACGTCGCCGGCACCCGCCACGCGCAGGGCGGCCCTGATCGCGGCGCGCCGGTCGAGCTCGACCGTCGGTGCTTCGCGGTCGGGCGGCACGCCTTCGAGCACGTCACGCGCAATCGCGCTCGGATCCTCGGAGCGCGCGTTGTCGGAGGTCAGGATCGCGAGGTCGGCAAGGCGAGTGGCGACCGCGCCCATCAACGGACGCTTCGAGCGATCCCGATCGCCTCCGCACCCGAACACGACCACGAGCTTGCCGCCGTCGACGAGTGATCGGGCCGCGCCGAGCACCGACGCCAGCGCGTCGGGAGTGTGCGCGTAGTCGACGAGCACGGCGAAGTCGCGACCGCTCCCGACGCGCTCGAACCGCCCCGGCACCCGGACCGGCGCACCGAGCCCGGCGAGCACGGCTTCGAACGAGAACCCGACGACGAACGCCGTGGCCGCCGCGGCCAGCGCGTTGGCGACGTTGAAGCGTCCGACGAGCGGGCTGCGAACGACGCCGTGGTGATCATTGCGGGCATCGACGAGATCGAACAACGTCTCGTCTCGTCGCAGCAGTACGTCGCGCGCGTACACGTCGGCGTTCGTATCGTCGATCGAGTACGTGCAGACCTGCAAGCCCTGAGCAATCGCGCGGTCGCGCAACGCCGCGCCGTAGGAATCGTCGAGGTTGATCGCGGCACGCGACGAGTAGCGCGCGTCGAACAGCGACGCCTTGGCTTCGAAGTACGCTTCGACGCTCGGGTGATAGTCGAGGTGCTCGTGAGTGAGATTCGTGAAGGCCACTGCCGCAAAGTGCGTGCCCTCGACCCGATGCTGATCGAGGGCATGGGACGACACCTCCATGGCCACGGTGCCGACGGCGTGGTCGCGCATCCGTGCCAGCAGGGCTTGGAGATCCGTCGCTTCCGGAGTGGTGTGACGGAGCGGGACGACCACGCCGTCGATTCGGGCCTCGACGGTCCCGATCACCCCCGCCCGGTCGCCGTTCGCTCGCGCGATCGCCTCGAGCAGGTACGTCGTGCTCGTCTTCCCGTTGGTGCCCGTGACACCAAGCACCCGCAGCGCCCGCGAGGGATTCCCGTGAAAGCGCGCGCACAACGGACCGAGCACCCGGCGGACCGAGTCGACCCGCGCTTGCGGTGCCGAGACCGGAAGCATCCGCTCGACGAGCAAGGCGACCGCGCCGGCGCGTAATGCCTCCGGCGCATGGTCGTGACCGTCACTGCGAGCACCCGGGATGCAGCAGAACAACGCACCCGGGGCGACCTCCCGGCTGTCGTGCACGATCGAACCGACATCGATGCCGGTGTCGCCTCGGACCTCGAGGAGGTGGTCGCGCAGCTCGAGATCATCGAGGAGGGCGTGCAGCAGCACGGTCCTCCTAGGTGTGCTTGGACGGGTCGGGAGGCAGGCTATCGGCGGTCGTTCCGGCTCCCGCCGTCGATCCGGCCGGTACGGAGGTCACACCGCCCGCAACGGCGGCGGGCTTCGCCGCGACTGCACCCGGACTCTGCGCTCGAGCCTGCCGGGCCTGGAGCCGCGCTTGCGCGGCGACCAGATCGGAGCCGTGCGGGAGGGCACACGAGGCGCCCGCGGCCGCCGCGGTGGCTCGCGCGGCCGAGTACTGCGTGTTCGTGAGGTCGGTGGGATCGACGCCGTACTGCTGTAGTGCGAACTGCGTGATCTCGGAGAACACCGGCGCCGCGACCTCTCCGCCGTAGCTGAGGTTGTTCTCGTCGAGCACGACGAGCGTTGCGAACCGCGGATGATCGGCGGGAGCGAAGCCGATGAACGAGGCCATCGTTGCGACGTCGCCGTACCCGCCGGTCGCCAGCGCCTTCTTCGCGGTCCCGGTCTTGCCCGCATCGACGTAGCTCGGGATTGCGGCGCAGGCGCCGGTGCCGCTCGCGACAACCCCCTCCAACATCTGTGTCATCACCGACGCGGTGTGCGTCGACACGACACGGGAACCCGCGGGAACAACCGCGGAATGGCGCGCGCCCTTCGCGTCGATGGTCGCGTCGAGCAAGTGCGGCGGACGCGTCGCTCCGCCGTTCGCGATCGTCGCGAACGCGTCGAGCATCTGCATGCCCGTCACCGCGACGCCGTAGCCGATCGCCGTCGAGTACTTGCCCGTCGCGTAGTACCGCGACGGCGAGAGCAAGAGCCCGGCCGGTTGATACGGCCAGTCGATCGTGGTCGGCTCGCCGAGCCCGAACGCGCGCATACCGTCGGCGACCTCCTGGTTGCGCATCCGCTGCGCGATCTTGATCGTGCCGACATTCGACGACTCGCGGAGGATGTCGGCCGTCGTCCAGTGCTCGATTCCGTCCGGCGCGCCCCGGTGCGGCTCCGCGTCCCGATAGGGCGCGACGTGCGGATCGACACGGATCGAGTCCGGGACCGCGAACTTCGTGTCCGCCGCGACACGACCGTGCTCGAGCGCCCACGACAGAGTGATGAGCTTGTTCGTCGAGCCCGGCTCGAACAGGTCGGTGAGCGGCGCGTTGTTGTCGCCCGGACCGGCGACACCGGCCGCTGCGGTCGCGGTCGCGCCGCGCACGCTCGCCATCGCGAGGACGTCGCCGTTGGTGACGTCGAGCACCACGGCCATACCGCTCCTGGCGCCCGTCGCCTTCACCTGGTCGAGCAGCGAGTACTCGGCCTGCCATTGCAGGTCTTCGTCGAGGCTGAGCACGACATCGGTGCCGCGCTGCGCGTCAACTCTCGTCCGCTGGGTGTTCGGGATGTCGTGGCCGAGCGGATCCTGTTCAACCACGAGCTCGCCGGGCTTGCCCGACAACAACCGGTCGTACTGGCGCTCGACGCCGTCGAGGCCGGGCCCGTCGGACCGGACCCGTCCGATCACCGACGCCGCGACCGCGCCGGCCGGATAGCTGCGCGCGGACTCGGGCACGAAGCCGATCCCCGGAAGCTTCAGGGCCTGGACCAGCCTGGCGACGCCGTCGTCGATCGTATGAGCGAGATAGACGAAATGACGCGGCGAGCCGGCGCTCCCCTTGTCCGACAGGCGTTGCAGCAGTGCGTGCTCGTCGGCGTGAAGAACCGGCGCGAGTCGCGCGGCCTCCGCAACCGGATCGGTGACGAGTGTCGGGTCGGCGTATACGGTCGTCTTCTCGATCGACATCGCGAGGTCGCGTCCGTTGCGGTCGAACACGCTGCCGCGCTGGGCCGTCAGCGGCACCGTGTGCAACGCGAGCTCGACCGAGAGATCCTTGTACTTGGCGCCGCTCGCGAGCTGCAGCTGCCCGACGCGCGCCGCGAGCGCGCCGAATCCGAGGATCAACAACGCGCTGCACACGCCGAGGCGCCGCACGGGCTGGGCGGGCCGAGCGGGCCGAGTGGGCCGAGGCGCCGCGCGCGGGCGAGAGCGGGTCGGTGGCCGGCGGGTCGTCACGTCACGGCGCGGCGTCGAGGGCTGACTTCGCCTTGCCGTAGCTCGAACCCGGCGAGTCCACCGGAGGTTTCCCCGGCGGCAGGGCCGCGGGCCGCGCGGACGGCAGCGAGAGACTCACGACCGTCCCGCCCTGCACCATTCCGAGCTTGGCGGCCGCCGCGATCACTGTCTCGGCCGAAGACAGGCTCGCGACCTGCTCGCGAAGACGCTCGTATCGAAGCTGCTCGTTGGTCCTCTCCTTCGAGAGTCGCTCGAGCGTGAACGCCGACTGTGCGGCGAACACGTGGAACGCGACCAGCGTGAAGAGCGACGCGACCGTGACGAGCGCCGCGGCCCACATCAGGAGCCGCGCTCGCAGCCGGCGCCGCGCGACCTCGGGCGCGACCGTGAGCCGAGCGCGCGCACTGTCCCCGCGGTTGGGCGACCCCGGACGCGGCGTTGCGTGCGAGGTGTTGCGGGGCCGCGGGGACAGTTGCGCGCTCATGGGCGCACTCAGGCGACGATGTCGGGGATATCGGGGATTTCGGCCAACCGCTCAACCGCACGCAGGCGGGCGCTCTCCGCCCGCGGGTTCGCCGCGACCTCATCGGTCGAGGGTCGCAAGGGTCTGCGGGTGAGCACTCGTGCGAGCGGACGCGGTTTGGGTGGCGGCACGGGCATCTTGGCGGGCACACGGCGATCGTCCTCGTCGCCGGCCCAACGGCCGAAGGTCTCCTTTACCATTCGGTCCTCGAGCGAGTGGTACGCGAGCACGAGCACGCGCCCGCTCGGGCCGATCACGTGCACCGACTCGTCGAGCCCGTCCGCGAGGTTCGGGAGCTCGCGATTGACCTCCATGCGGATCGCCTGGAAGGTACGCCGCGCCGGATGCGGACCACGACGGCGGGTCGCGGCCGGGATCGCGTCCCGCACGATGTCGGCGAGCTCACGCGTGGAACGCACGGGACGCGCCGCGACGATCGCGCGCGCGATGCGCCGTGCGAACCGTTCCTCGCCGTATTGGGAGATCACGGCGGAGAGCTGCGCCTCCTCGTACCCGTTGACGACCTCGGTCGCGGTCAGCGACTGCTTCGAGTCCATGCGCATGTCGAGGGGCGCGTCGAAGCGGAACGAGAAGCCGCGCTCGGGTCGATCGAGCTGCGCGCTGCTCACTCCAAGGTCCATCAGGATGCCCATGATCTTTTCTCCTTCACCGTGCCGCTCGACGAACATCCCGAGCCGCTCGAATCCCCCGTGCACTACCGTTGCCCGATCGCCGAAGCGAGCGAGGCGGGAGCGGGCGGCTTCCACGGCGTCGACGTCACGGTCGAGGCCGAGCACGCGCACGTCAGGTCGCGCGTCCAACAACGCAGCCGAGTGGCCACCACCACCGACCGTGCAGTCGACGAACATCCCTCCAGGCACCGGTAGCAAGAGCTCCACCACCTCCCGTGCCATCACCGGGAGATGCGAGAACTCCTCCTCCACTTCGTCTCCTCGCCGCTTTCGCCGGAACCGCGTCGCCGCCGATCCCGTCTTCAGCTCCCCGGTCGACAATCACCGCCCGGGATGTCTCCCCGAGTCGGCTACGGCTGAAAGCGGGCGGAGTAGGGGCCAACAACCGCGCCGGCCGGGGAGCTGAAGACGAGCCCGGAACGCCGGCCCGTCGGATTGTCAAGAGTTCGAGCTCGTGACCCACACGCCCGAGTAGGAATTGGGCACGAGTAGGGATAGGTGTTCCGATCACAGGAAGTCGTTGATGCCTTCGCCTTCTAAAATGGATGCGATCCCCGCCGCGTCGCGCTCGCCGAACATCTGCGCGTCCCATATCTCGATGTGGTCGAAGCTGCCGGCAACCATGACTTCGCGGTCGAGATGGGCGTACTCGCGCAGGTGCTGTGGCACCGCGACCCGGCCCTGTTTGTCCGGGGTGATCTCGACCGCGCCGGCG
>JAUZEM010000022.1 GCA_030839005.1 Actinomycetota bacterium
TTCTCGACGAGAGCGTTAGAGGCCGGCGCGCGACCGCCAGTGGGCATCGAGCGCGGCGCGCGCGAGCAGCTCGTGATGGTGATGCCAGTCGTCACCGCGCACGTCGTCGACATCGCGCCAGGCGAGCTCGCGGATCTCGTGCGGCTGTGGCCGCGGCCGGCCGCCCGTGATGGAGCAGAGGTAGACGATCGACACCGTGCCGTGCGGGTGCACGTCCATGAGCGCCTCGCGGAAGAACACGCCGACGAGACGGTCGACGCGCGCCTGCACACCGGCTTCCTCGCCGAGCTCCCGCACGACCGTCTGCTCGGGCGACTCGTTCGGATCGACCCAGCCGGCGATCAACCCCCACTTGTCGTCGTCGACGCGCCGCGCGAGCAGGATGCGGTCGTGGTCGTCGAACACCGCGGCGTCGGCACCGACCTTGGCGGTCACGTATCCGATCTCGGCCACGAAGCGCTCTCGAATCGCGGCGCGGTCGAGGCTCGTGCGCGCCGCGTACTGGCGCTCCGCCGTATCGAGGAGCCTTGTGTAGCGATCGCGATCGAAGGGGTTCTCGCTGAAATGCAAGCCCGTGCGCGCGATCGCCTGCACCTCGTCGAGCAGAGCGAAGACGTCGAGCGCCTGATCGTCGCTCACGGTCCGACGGTGCCGGCCAGCCAGTCGGCGACGACCCGGGCGAGCTCGGCCCCCTTGTCCTCTTGCAGGAAATGGCCGCCGCCCTCGATCGTCGCGTGCGGTTGGCCGGCGCAGCCCGGCACGTCGCGCTGAAACGCGCGGTCGCCGCCGCGGGTGACGGCGTCTTGGTCCGAGAACGCGGTGAGGAACGGCTTCGTCCAGGCGCGCAGCGACTCCCACGCCTTCCGGTTGGCGACCGACGCCGGATCGTCGGGTGCGGTCGGCACGAGCAACGGGAACTGACGGGCTCCGGCCTTGAACGTGTCGTCGGGGAACGGGGCGTCGTACGCGGCGATCACCGCTTCGCTCGGCGTCGTGTGACAGCCGCTGCTCACGATGAAGCCGACTGCGAAGTTGTCGACGGTTTGCGAGAACCGTTGCCACCTGAGAAATGCCTCGCCGGGAGGCGTATCGCCCGTCGGCAGGAACGTATTCGCGACGACGACGCGCGCAAAGCGATGGGGATGTTCTCCGACCAACCGCAGGCCGATGAGTCCACCCCAGTCCTGACCGACGAGGATGACGTCGTGCAGATCGAGCGCCTCGAACAACGCGGCGCGCATCCATTCGACATGGCGCGCGTAGGAGTAGTCGTTGCGCTCTGCCGGTTTGTCGGAGCGGCCGAAACCGACGAGGTCGGGCGCGATGCAGCGCAGGCCGGCATCGGTGAGGACCGGAATCATCTTCCGGTAGAGAAAGCACCACGAGGGCTCACCGTGCATGAGCAGTACGACGGGCGCAGTGCGCGAACCCTCGTCGAGATAGTGAACGCGCAGCTTCCCGCCCGTGCCGTCACCTTCGCCGTCGTCGACTTCGACATAGTGCGGCGTGAACGGGAAATCGGGGAGGTCGCCGAACCGGTCGTCGGGCGTGCGCAACGCCTTCATAGTGCAGCTCCTGAGGTCGTTCACCTACGATGCGAAGGCGCATGAACGTACTGCTCATCACGACCGACCAGCAACGCGCCGACACGCTCGGTGTCGAGGGCAGCCCCTTGGAAGCGACGCCGCGGCTCGACGCGTTCGCAGCGCGGGGAACGCGTTACTCGGGCGCGCGCACACAGAACCCGCTCTGCCAGCCGGCGCGGGCGACGATCCTGACCGGTACGTATCCGTCGACGCACGGCGTCACGTGCAACGGAGTCGATCTGCCGTTCGACGCGGAGGAACGTTCGATCGCGACGCTGCTGGGGCGTGCGGGCTACCGCACCGCGATCATCGGCAAGGCGCACTTCGCTTCCACCTTTCCGTTCCTTCCGACGGGACGCATCGAATCGCTCGAGGGCTCGGCCCGGGTCGATCCCGAATGGAACGGCCCGTACTTCGGTTTCGAACACGCGGAGCTCTTGCTCTTCGGACACAATCTTCGGATCGCCGACCTGATGGGACGGTGGAACTGGATCTTCGGGCCGCCTCCGTTCGGCTTGCACTACGCCCGGCATCTGTTCCGCGACGGCTTCGAGCGCGGCGTCGAGCGATTGCGGCTCATGCAGCCCGAAGCGTCGGGCGCGGTCTGGGACCATACGCAGACGTGGCGTAATGCGCTGCCCGAAGAGGATCATCCGACCACGTGGGTGGCCGACCGCGCGGTCGAGTGGCTGCGGGACGTCGACGGTCCGTTCTTCGGCTGGGTGAGCTTCACCGATCCGCATCACCCGATGGACCCGCCCGCGCCGTGGTGCGATCGATATGCGCCCGAGGACGCCTTGCAAGTGCTCCCGGAGGTCCATCCCGACGAGTTCGAAGGCAAGCCGCCGGTCCACAAGATGATGTCGGAGGGCTTGCGCGGCCGGGCACTCGAGTGGGCGAATCCCGGCGGTGCCACGCTGACGCGCGCCGAGCTCGCGCGCATGACGGCGGGCTACTACGGCATGGTCGCGCAGCTCGACCACGCCGTCGGTCGAGTGCTCGACGTGCTCGACGAACGAGGCCTCGCCGACGACACGCTCGTGATCGTCACGAGCGACCACGGCGAATTCCTCGGCGAGCACCAACTGATCTTCAAGGGGCCGTTCGGGTACGACTCGTTGCTGCGCGTGCCTCTGCTCGTGCGCGGCCCGGGTGTGGATGCCGGCCGCGTCGTGACCGATCCGGTCGGCACCATCGACCTCGCGCCCACGATCCTCGATGCGGCCGGCATCGAGACACCAGGGTGGATGGAAGGGCGCTCGCTCGCGGCCCAACCACGCGAGTACGTGCTCACCGAGAACGACTTCAACATCGTCGCGTCGATCCCGATGCGCACGATCACGACCCCCCACTACAAGCTGCACCGCTACCTGGAGGCTCCGTTCGGCGAGCTCTACGACCTGCGCGCCGATCCGGGCGAAGTCGTGAATCGCTACGACGATCCGGCGTACGCGCCGGCGCGCTCCGATCTCCTGGCGCTCCTCGACGACGTGATGAACCACGAGGTGCGCAAGGAACCGACGGTCGGCTTGGTCGCGTAGCTACGGTCGGCGGTAACCGGTCACGTAGGCGGGTACGGTCGCGGTG
>JAUZEM010000026.1 GCA_030839005.1 Actinomycetota bacterium
TTCAAATGTTCCCCGAAAGGGCCGCGAAGTGCAGGTAGCCGCTGCGATCGGTGGCCGTGTTCTGCCACACGTGCTTGATTTGGCGGTACTCGTTGTAGCCGTAGTCGCCGAGCTCGCGACCGATGCCAGACTGCTTGTAGCCGCCGAACGGCTGCGTCGGCGTGATCATGTGGTAGTCGTTCACCCACACGGTTCCGGTCCGCATGCTTGCCGCCATCGAGTGCGCCCGGTCGAGGTTCTTCGACCACACGCCACCGCCGAGACCGTAGATCGAGTCGTTCGCGATCTTGATCGCCTCGTCGTCGGAGTCGAACGGGATCACGCACAACACCGGTCCGAAGATCTCCTCCTGCGCGATCTTCATCGAGTTGTCGGCCTCGAAGATCGTCGGGAGGTAGTAGGCGCTCTGGTCGAGTCCGGCCGGCAGGTTCGTGGGCTTGGAGCCGCCGCACAGCAGCTTCGCGCCCTCGTCGAGCCCGAGCTTCACGTACCGCTCGGTCGTGTCGACCTGACTCGGCGCGACGAGCGGGCCGAGGTCGGAGTTCATGTCCATGTTGTCGCCGATGACGATCTTGCCCGCACGTTCGACGAGCATGCCGACGAACTCGTCGTAGATCTTGCGCGAGACCAGCGCGCGCGTTCCCGACTCGCACACCTGACCGTTGTGGAAGAACGTGCCCCACAGCACGCCCGCCGCCGCGAGATCGAGGTCGGCGTCGTCGAGCACGATGTTCGCCGACTTGCCGCCGAGCTCGAGCGTGACCTTCTTCACCGTGCCCGACGCCAGCTGCATGATGCGCCGCCCGACCTCGGTCGAACCGGTGAACGCGACCTTGTCGACGAGAGGATGCTGCGCGAGCTCTTCACCCGCGCTGCCGCCCGGACCGGTGATCAAGTTGACAACGCCCGGCGGGATGTCGGCCTCTTGTACGGCCTTCACCATCTCGATCGCACTGAGCGACGTGAAGCTCGCCGGCTTGAGCACGACGGTGTTGCCGGCGGCGATCGCCGGACCGATCTTCCAGCCGGCCATGAGGAACGGGAAGTTCCACGGCACGATGCCGCTGCAGACGCCGAAGGGCTCGCGGCGCACGATGCTCTTGGCGGGCGGGAACGGGCTCTCGCCCCGGTCGACCACGTCGGGCTCGTTCTCGGCGCAATTGGCGAACGCCTCGAAGGTCGACGCCGCGCCCGGTACGTCGGCGAACATCGCTTTCTTGATCGTGCCGCCACCGTCTCGGGCCTCGATCTCCGCGATCTCCGCGCTCCGGCCGTTGATGATGGCGGCGACGGCGCGCAGCTTCTCCGCGCGCTCCTTGCCCGACATCCGCGGCCACGGGCCGTCGTCGAACGCCTTGCGCGCGGCCTGCACAGCACGCTGGGCGTCTTCGCGCCCGGCCTTGGCGACGTCAGCGATCTTCTCGCCGGTCGAGGGTGCGTAGGTGGGAAAGGTCTCGCCGGATTGGGCGTCGGCCCAGACACCGTCGATGAACAGTTGCGCGTCGCCCATCGCGACTCCTCTCAAAGGGATCCTTTGCCGGCTCAGGCTACGTGGAGGTTCGCTGCCCGGGCCAGCCCGTGGAGCCCTTCGGGCTACGAGAGGCTCCAGCTCGTCTTGGCGCCGTTCCCCAGCACCTTGCCTTCGGCCTTCAGCTTCAGCAGGTGCGCGTGCACCTGTCGCTGCGCCATCTCGACGAGGCCGTCGGGGGTGTCGGTGTAGAGCGCGCCGACGATCTTCGGGATCGTCGCCGGCTTGGCCTTCAAGAGCTTGAGGATCTGGCGCTCGCGCATCTTTCTGTGGGCGACGTACTCGTCGAGCACCGCCGCCGGATCCTCGATCACGTCGCCGTGCCCCGGGCAGATGCGCGCGACCCGCTTGATCTTGCGGAGCCGGTCGAGCGACGCGAGGTACTGGATCATGTCGCCTCCACGCTGCGGGTTGACGACGGTCGTGGTCCCGTTGAGCACGTGGTCGCCCGTGAACAACGACCGCTCCTCATCGAGCCAGAAACACAGATGATTGGGCGCGTGTCCCGGTGTGTGCAGCGCCTCGAGCCGGAACTCGGTCCCGTCGATGGTGTCGCCGTCGGTGAGGACGACGTCGAGCTCGAGGGTGACCTCGTCGGCCTTCGGGAACGGGGCAAAGCCTGCGATCTTCGCACCGGTTCGCTTGCGGATCTTCGCGGCTGCCGGCCAGTGATCGGGGTGCGTGTGAGTGAGCAGGACCCAACGGACGCGCTCGATCATCGATGCACCGACGATCGCATCGACATGACGCGCGAGGTCGGGCCCCGGATCGATCACCGCCACCTCGTCGATGCCGACGAGATAGGTGTTCGTACCCGGTCCCGTCATCAGGCCCGGATTGTTCGCGACGACTCTCCGGACGAGCGGCGAGAGCGCGCTCGGAGATTCGGGGGTCATGTTGGGCACGGAGCCTCACGCAACTCGGTGAGCAGGGCGTCGACGCGATCGAAGCGGGCGAGGACCTCGAGGCTGCGCTGGGTGGGCAGGATCAGATCGATCTCGCCGTTGGCGAACGCGCGCAGCACATCGGTCGGCCGCATCCACGCCGACTCGACGAGCTCGCTTCCGTCGTGCTCGCCCTCGTGCCCCTCGGGCGCGCGAACGACGAAGAACCGCGTGTCGTAGCGACGGGGTGCGCCGACCGGCGTGATCCAGCGCGCGAACTCCACCAGCTCACGCGCGTCGACCGGAATACCACATTCCTCGAGACACTCGCGCGCCGCGGCGGCCCGGAACTCGTCGACGCCGAGCGCGGCTGCGACCGGGGCGTCGACGGGATCGACCGCGCCGCCGGGAAATACCGTCGCTCCCGGCGCGAAAACGAGAGACGGGTTGCGCCGGAGCACGAAGACGTGGAGCTCCGGACGGTCGCGCACGAGGATCACCGTGGCTGCATCGCGGACCCTCTCCATGAAGGAAGTCTACGTGGCCCCGTAACCTGCCCGGTGTGGACGGCGAGGAAGATGCGGACCCGCGTCGCGGGATTCCCAGCGTCGAGCGCGTGCTCACCGGGCTCGACCCGGCGCTGCCGCACGCCGTGCGCGCCGAGCTCGCGCGCGAAGCGGTCGAAGCCGCGCGCCGCGGTCGGATCGCGCCGGACGACGTGGTGCGCGACGCGCGGGAGCGGGCGCGCATGCGCGCTTTGCGGCTGCTCGGCCCGGTCGTGAACGCGACCGGGGTGCTGTTGCACACGAACCTCGGCCGGGCGCCGTTGGGCGCGGACGTTCTCGACTCCATGACGCGTGCGAGCGGGTACGCGAACGTCGAGTACCGGCTCCCGGAGGGCGTGCGCGGCTCGCGGCACGAGCACGCGGGCGCGCTGTTGGCGACCGCGTGCGGCGCGGAAGCGGGCATCGTCGTCAACAACAACGCGGCAGCAGTGCTCTTGGTGCTCGCGGCGCTGGCGCGCAGCCGTGAGGTGCTGGTGTCGCGTGGCGAGCTCGTCGAGATCGGGGGCGGGTTCCGCGTTCCCGAGATCATGGCGGAGACCGGCGCGCAGCTGGTCGAGGTCGGCACCACGAACCGCACTCGGCTGTCGGATTACGAACGTGCGCTCGGCGATGACGTCGCGCTGGTGCTGAAGGTGCACGCGTCGAACTATCGGATGGTGGGATTCGTCGCGTCGGTGTCCGTGGCCGAGCTGGCG
>JAUZEM010000140.1 GCA_030839005.1 Actinomycetota bacterium
TTCAAGGATCTCTGGGACGGCACTCTCGTCGACGACCGCGTCGCCTGATCGTCAGCGTGTCTGTATCGGCGCGGCGCGGTCGAGGAGGCGTCGCGACAAGATTTCCAGCGCATGGGCGGCGGCGACGTTTTCGCCTTGCGCGCCCGGGGCCGGGGCCGGTGTTCGCGCGTCGGGATCCGCCCAACCCGAGCACTCCACCTCCACTTCCGGGCCTTGCAAGAACGCGTCCGCGCGGGTCTTGCCGTGCTCGGTGCAGAACATGATCGATACGGTCCAAACGTCGAGCTTGCTCATGGCTGCCTCCTCCGAGACGGGCCGTCGTGCAATGCGGCGCGTGTCATCTTGAACTGGGGCGTCGCAGCCGATCAAGGCTCGATACCCCGACTATGGCGTGGACGAACCTCCGTCGGACCCTCAGTCGTTCCCGCCGCCCCCCTTGTCGCCTTTGCCCTTGTCACCGTGACCGCGGGCCGGCGTGGTGGTCGTCGTGGTCGTCGTCGTGGTCGTGGTCGTGGTCGGAACGAGCGCGAGGCGGCTCTCGACACCGGCGGCGGCGCGGAGGATCTCCACGGCGTTCGCCGAGCTGATGTCGCCGCGTTTCTCGGACGCGGAAACGGCCCGTTGGAGATCCGCCAGCGCGCGTTGGGCGCCCTGGCGGTCGAGGGATTCGGCCGCGCGCCGGACCTGCCGGACGAGTGGTGTGAGCTGGGTTCGCGCCGCGGTCGAGAGCCCGTCGCTCCCGCCGCCGCATCCGCCGAACGACCACATGACCGCGACCGCGAATGCGCACGCAAGTGGCGCGCGTCGATTCCGGAGCGTCATGGCGCGACCGTTTGCTCGAGCCGGCGGATCGCGTCGTCGAGCGGTGCGGGCAGTCTCGTGGTGGCCGGCTTCGCCGGAGTCGTCCCTGCGGTTGTCGACGGCACCGAGGTCGCGGGATGCCCGCCACCCTGCTGGCTGGCGAAGATCCCCACGACGAGGACGACGGCCAGGGCGACGCCGACGGCGATCACGTGGGACCGAAGCCATGCCATGCCCCGCGACGGCCCTGCCTCCGGGCTCGGGAGGTGCATCGTCCGGGTTGCACCATCGCGCGGCGGGAGATCGACCGGGACGGTTTCCGAGTCCCAGCCAGTCTCGATCGGCACGGTCGCGTCGAGCTCGGTAGGCGGTTCGAGCGCGGCGGCCATCTCGATGGCAGAGGCGAAACGCCGCCCGGGGTCGAGCGACATCGCGCGCTCGACCACCGCGACGACCTCGGGCGGTAGCGCGCGCCGTTGCCTGCTCAGCGGTTCGGCCTGCCCGCGTTCGATGGCGTGCATCACGGCCAGCGGCGTGTCGCCTTCGAAGGGACGCCGGCTGCTGAGCGCTTCGTAGAGCAACACGCCGACCGAGTACAGATCACTGCGCGTCGACGCCGGTTCGCCGGCGAGACGTTCGGGAGCCAGGTATCCGGGCGTGGCGACCAGCTCGGCGGTCTGCGTCTGGTCGACGTCGTCGACGGTCTTCGCGATGCCGAAGTCGCTCACCTTCACGTTGCCGTCGTCCGTGAGCAGCACGTTGCCCGGCTTGATGTCGCGGTGGATGATCCCCGCGGCGTGCGCCGCCGCGAGTGCGGCGAGGATCCCGCGGGCGACTTCGCCGACCCGCTCGAGCGACAACGGACCGGCCGCGAGCTCGTCGGCGAGGGTCCGGCCGGGGAGGCGCTCCATCACGAGGAACGGGATGCCGCCGTCTTCCCCGCTGTCGAAGACCATCACCACGTTGGGGTGCGTGAGCCGAGCGGCCGCGTGGGCTTCGGTCTCGAACCGACGGCGGGCGGCGGCTTGCTCGGCGAGATCGGCGCGCAGGATCTTGACCGCCACCGGTCGACCGAGCCGCCGGTCGGTGGCATCCCGCACGGTGCCCATCCCGCCATGGCCGAGCAACGACCCGAGCTCGTAGCGCCCGGCCAGCAGGGTCGCCGCGCCCGCACGTTCGTCGTTCATCGAGGCCATTATCCCCGGAACCGCGTGGCCCAGACGCGCCGCGACGTGGCGGCTCGCCCTGGGCGGGCCTGCGGGCGCCAGTTCACGCTCCGTGGCCCTCTCCACCGGCGAGCGCGCTCTTCGTTGAAATCGACTCAACGTCCGCTGAATTCGCTCAACACCGGCCCCATCGGCCTCACTCGCGGTTCCTCTCTCGCCAGGTGGGCGGCCGCCTGGCGGCCGTACCGGGCCGTGTGGCATGAGGTCGAAGCGCACACGGTCGGCGGTGCTCGTGTGGTCAATGTTGGCGCAGATCGGAACCGAAGTCCGATATTCCGGTCATCGCTGACTTTCTCCTCAAGTCTTGCTGGACGAGTGGACGCTAGACAGATACTCTCCGTGGCAACTGGGGCGAGGCGCGGGGCGCGTCGCATTATCGGAGGGCACGGATGTTCCGAACGACGCGCATCTTGATCGCGGGTAGCGCCGCGCTTCTAGTTTTCGGTCCGGTAGCTCTCATGCATGTCGAGGCCGCGGGGGCAGTGCAACCGGCCGGGCCGGTAGGCCCGACGGGTCCCACCGGTGC
>JAUZEM010000308.1 GCA_030839005.1 Actinomycetota bacterium
AGGGACGAGCTCCCGCTCGAGGAAGGCTGTGACTGTCCCGCTTGCGCGCGCTTCACGCGTGCCTACATTCGCCACCTCGTCAACCAGAACGAGGTGCTAGGCCTGCGTCTACTCTCGCTCCACAATCTACGCTTCCTGATCAGGCTGACTCAGGACGCGCGCGAGGCGATCGAGCGCGGTGGGTTCGCGGACTTCAAGCGGCAGCGACTCGAAAGGTTGATGTGGGCGGATTCCTGATCCTGATCGTGGTGTTCGGGGCAGCGTGGCTCCTATTCGTCGTGCCGGCGCGCAGGCGCAAGCTGTCCCATGCGGCGATGCAGGACTCGATCGCGGTCGGCGACGAGATCATCACGGCGGGCGGCCTCCACGGCACCGTCGAGGCCTTCGAGGACGAGACCGTGAAGGTTGAGATCGCGACCGGCGTCGTCGTCACCCTCGACCGCAGGGCCGTCGCGGCCGTTGCTCGGGAGGTCGAGGTCGAAGTCACACCCGAAGACCCCCTGGCGCCCGGCTAACCTACCCGGCGCGTGTCGTCCCGCCGTTCCCATCTCGTACTGATCGGTCTCATCGTGCTCGCGCTCGTGGGCACGGGGTTGCTGGCCGTCCCGGGGTCGCCGTTCCATCGCGGGGTCAAGAAGGGACTCGACCTCCAGGGTGGCCTCGAGGTCGTTCTGAAGGCGCAGCCGCCGCCCGGCCACAAGCTGACGCCCGCCGACCTCGACCGCTCCGTCTCGATCATGCGCAACCGCGTCGACAAGCTCGGCGTCGCGTCGCCGGAGATCCGGAAGCAGGGAACCGACCAGATCGTCATCCAGCTCGCAGGTGTCCACAACCCCGAGCAAGCGGCGGCGATCATCGGCAGCACCGCCGAGCTCGAGCTCTACGACCTCGAGACGGCGCTCGTGCCGCCGTCGATCACGACCACGGGCCAGCCTGTCGCGACGACGAACCTCTACCAGCTCCTTTCACGCGTCCAGGCGGCTGCGAAGAACAGCAAGCCGAGCGGGTACGTCCTCTTCAAACCGGTCAAGGTCACCACCACGACCGGCACGGGCAAGAACAAAAAGACGAAGACGACGACCGTTTGGGTGAAGAAGGCCGGTCCGACGACCACGCTCCACCGCGACAAGCTCACCGGGAACGCGGGCCTGCTCGACGCGAGCAAGGGCAAGGTGCCGAAGGGCGACAAGGTGCTGCCGGTCCCGCAGGAGACGGTCGTGATCACGTGCTCCTCCAAGTCGGCGACGGTTTGCCCCGAAGGCACGACCGGCTTCCTGCCGCCGCCGGGATCGACTGCGTACTACCTGTTCAAGCACGGCGCCTACCCGGACGATCAGAACGGGCCGTTCCCGGAGCTGACCGGCAAGGAGCTCAACCTCTCGGGAACGCGTGCCGACTTCAGCCCGACGGACAACTCCCCGGTCGTGCTGATGCAGTTCACGAACAAGGGCAACAAGGCCTTCTACAAGGTGACGAAGAACGAGGGCTTGCGGGGGCAGATCCGGAAGCAGTCGCAGCACTTCGCGATCGTCCTCGACAACGAGATCCGGTCGTTCCCGCAGATCGACTACACCGACTCGTCGGTGAACAACGGGATCAACCCGGCGGGCACCGGCGCGCAGATCACCGGCATCGGCACCCCGCAGGAGGCCCAGAACCTCGCGCTGGTGCTGCAGACGGGTGCGTTGCCGGTGACGTTCGTGCCGCTGGAGCGGACCGACGTTTCGGCAACGCTCGGGACGGACTCGCTGCGGCAGGCGTGGCTGGCGGCGATCGGCGGTCTGAGCGCCGTCGCGCTCGTCTTGCTGCTCCTGTACCGCGTCCTCGGCCTGGTCGCAGTGATCGGGCTCGGGATCTACGGCGCGTTCATGTACGCCGCGATCCTTTTGTTTGGTGTGACGCTGACGCTGCCGGGCTTCGCCGGCCTGATCCTGACGATTGGGGTGGCCGCCGACGCGAACGTCGTCGTCTTCGAGCGGATCAAGGAAGAAGTGCGCGCCGGGAAGTCGATGCGTGCCGCGATCGCGGCCGGGTACGCGAAAGGCTTCCACACGATCATCGACGCGAACGTCGTCACCGCGATCACCGCGTTGATCCTGTTCGCCGTCGCGACCGCCGGCGTGAAGGGCTTCGCGCTGATGCTGCTGATCGGCACCGTCGTCTCGCTGATCACCGCCGTTGCGGCGACGCGCGCGATGCTCGGACTGCTCGCCGGCTTCAAGTGGTTCCAGAACCCGAGCTTCATGGGCGCGCACCACTCGCAGCGCGGGACATTCCTTCAGATCGACTTCATGTCGCGCCGCAGGGTGTGGTTTGCGATCTCCGGTGTCGTGATCCTCGTCAGCCTTGGCTCGCTCGCGACGCGGCACTTGAACCTCGGCATCGACTTCAAGGGCGGTGTGCAGATCACCTTCAAGACGCCCGCCTACACGCCGATCTCAAAGGTGCGCGACCAGGCAAGGCTGATCGGCCACCCGGACGCGGTCGTGCAGGGCACCGGCAAGTCGACGAACGGCGGCGAGGACTACAAGGCCTTCCAGGTGCGGCTGAAGAAGCTCTCGTCGGCCGACCAGAACAAGTTCGAGAACGCGTTGCAGCAGAACGTCAACGCGACCCCCGGGCAGACGAAAAACGTGTCGTCGAGCTTCGGGCGGCAGATCGCGAAGTCGGCGATCATCGCCGTCCTCTTCTCGCTGCTCGTGATCACGCTCTACATCGCGGTGCGCTTCAAGGGCGTCGCTTTCGCTGTCCCGGTGATCATCGCGCTGCTGCACGACCTCCTGATCACCGTCGGCGTCTACTCGCTCACCGGACGCGAGGTCACGGAGGCGACCGTTGCCGCGGTCCTGACCGTGCTCGGTTACTCGATCTACGACACGATCATCATCTTCGACCGCATCCGGGAGAACATCCCGATCATGCGCCGCGCCTCGTTCGCGTCGATCGTCAACGTCTCACTCTGGGAGACGATCCGCCGCTCGCTCGCAACGACCTTCATCACCCT
>JAUZEM010000366.1 GCA_030839005.1 Actinomycetota bacterium
CGCAACACGAACGCGCGCTCACCGCGGGTCACGCGGAACACTTCGTTCGAGTGCCCGGTCGTGATGCGATCGACACTGATCGGCGCGCCCGGCGCCAGTCCCTCCGCGTCCATCCAGACCGCGAGGCGTTCGGGGTCGACGAGCGGCTCCACGCGTCGAGTCTTGCATTCATCCGACCGTATCGTCCGCTCCGTAATACCGACGAACCTCGACATCGAAGAAGGAGACATCCATGTCGCTCGTCCGTCTACTCCCGGCGTGGTTCCACGCCGTCGCCGACTACGCAGTCGGCCTCGGACTGATCATCATCGCGATAGCCGTCGGCGGGAGCGGCAAGGCCGTCGCCGCCGGTGTCGTCGTCGGAGCCACAGTGCTCATCGTGAGCATGCTCACGCGCTACCCGCTCGGTGTGGCCAAGGTGCTGCCCTTCACGGTGCACTCGGCCGGCGACTACCTCGCGGCTGCGCTGCTGCTGCTCTCGCCGTGGGTCTTGAACTTCCACGACACCGACGGCGGCTTGACGGCGGTCTATGTCGTGGCCGGGATCGCGGTACTGGCCGTGAGCCTCGTCACCAACTACCAGTACAGCGACAAACGCGAGTGGAGCGGAAGAGTCCCCGCGACCGCTTGATCACGTATAGCGCGTTATGTAGCCCCGCTTGCGGAAGGTGCGCAGCATCGCGACCAGGAACCACATCGAGAGGCCGAGCATCGCGGCGGAACCCGCCGCCGCGATGGTGAGCTGCGACCAGTCGGTTCCCCGGTGATCGACGAGCGACCGCAATGCGGTGAACGCGTGCGTGGTCGGCAACGCGAGCGCGAGCGGCCGCATCAATGCCGGCAGCGCCTTCGTCGGGTAGAAGACCCCGGAGAGGGGCAGCAACACGAACATCACGCCCCACGCGAGCGCCTCGGCGCCGGTGCCGAACCGGAGCACGAGCCCCATGACGAAGAGCGAGATCGCCCAACCGACGATCAGCAACACCGCGACGATCGGAACCAGACCGAACCCGAGTGACCACGTGTGGAACGAGAAGAACGTGAGCGCGCCGAGCACCATGACGCCGACGCCGATCACGAGCTTGACCATGCCGAAGAGCGCCACTCCCCCGAGATACTCGACCTCGCGCAACGGCGTGACCATGAGGTTCAAGAGGTTGCGCGTCCACGTCTCCTCGAGCAATCCCGTGCTCATCGCGATCTGCGATTGGTAGATGACGTGCCAGAGCACGATGCCCGCGAGCAGGTAGCCGGAAGCCTTCGCCGCAGGAGTCGAGCCCGACGTGCCGACGAAGGCGGCCAGCGAGCCGAACAGCAAGACGTCCACCAGCGGCCAGAGCGAGACGTCGAACAGCCGGTGAGGACTCCGCACGAGCACGTACGCGTGACGCCGCGCGATCGCCCGCATCCGCAGCCACGACTTCGCGCGAGTGCTCATCGGCTTTGCCGCCGCCAGCTGGCTCATGGATGATCGCTCTGTTGGGCGCCGGTCGGCTCATGGCGTTCGGCGAGATGGAGGAAGACGCCCTCGAGGTCGCCCCGGCCGTAGGCGGACGCGACCGCTTCGGGCGGGCCGTCGGCGACGATCCGACCGTGTGAAAGGAACACGACGCGCTCACACACCTGAATGACGTCGCTCATGTCGTGACTGGTCATGAGCATCGCGGTGCCGTCGCGGTCACAGAGGTCGAGGAGGCCGCCGCGTACGCGTTGCGCGACATCGGGGTCGAGGGAGGCCGTCGGCTCGTCGAGCACGAGGAGGCGCGGGCGGTGCAACGTCGCACGGACGATCCCAATGAGCGTCCGCTGTCCCGACGACAGCTCGGTACCCATCGCGGACGCGAGGTCGGCGATTCGGAAGCGTTCGAGACCTTCGTCGATGAGCGGGTGCGGGTCGGCAATGCCGTAGAGCTGCGCGTACAGACGCAGGTACTCACGTACGCGCATCCGCTCGGTCAGCGGGAGATACCCGGCCGCGAAGCCGACACACTCCGCGGCCTGGCTGCGATGGCGCGCGAGGTCGAACCCGCAGATCGTCACCGCCCCCTCGTCGGGCGACACCACGCCGAGAATCATGAGCAACGTGGTCGTCTTGCCGGCGCCGTTCGGGCCGAGCAGTGCGACACGCTCACCCGCGCGCACGACGAGGTCGACACCGTCGACGGCGCGGTCGCGGCGGTAATCCTTGACCAGGCCGCGAGCTTCGAGCACTACATCCGCGGCCATGCTCGAACGGTACCTTCTCGGTGTGACGGACCCGACGGTAATTGCGATCGACTGGTCGGGTGCACGCCGAGCGAAGGGGATATGGCTCGCCGTGGTGCAGGACGGCCGGGTCGTCGAGAGCCGTGCGCTGTCGACGCGTGAAGAAGCCATCGGCTACGTCGGCGACTTCCCGGCACCGCTGATCGCCGGTTTCGACTTCTCGTTCGGCATGCCGGAGTGGTTCTCGCGCGAGCACGGTTGCGCGTCGATCGACGAGGTGTGGGCGCTCGCGGCGCGCGACGGCGACGGCTGGCTCGCGCCGACCTCGCCGTTCTGGCGCGACCGCTGCGGAGTGCCGCGTCACCAGCGGTTCCGGACGTGCGAGGAGCGCTACCCGGGCGCGAAGTCGATATTCCAGCTCGTAGGCAACGGTCAGGTCGGTGCCGGTTCCGTGCGCGGCATGTCGCTGCTGCCCCGGCTGCGCGCGGCCGGCTTGGCCATCTGGCCGTTCGACGATCCCGCTGATCGCACCGTGGTCGAGATCTATCCGACCCGTCTGCGCAGGCATGCACCCCATCACGACGCACCCCATCACGACGGCGCATCATGGCGGAACAACCATGAGCGCGACGCGGTCGTGTCGGCGCGAGTCATGTGGTGCGCTCGCGAAACGGTCGCGGCGTTGCGCGCCGCGACCGATCCGACGACTCGCCTCGAGGGCGATATCTGGGCTCCTACTGCTTCGACTTGAGCAACTCTTTGACCGCGGGCACGACCTTGTGCACGTCGCCGACGATTCCCAGGTCGGCGACCGAGAAGATCGGTGCCTCGCCGTCCTTGTTGACCGCGAGGATATTGTCGCTGTTCTTCATCCCGACGAGGTGTTGCG
>JAUZEM010000461.1 GCA_030839005.1 Actinomycetota bacterium
ATGGAAGGGCCGGCGCCCGCAGACGCGCGGCGTCGCGATGAACCCGGTCGACCACCCGCTCGGAGGCGGCGAAGGAAAGAGCTCCGGTGGCCGGCACCCGGTGTCGCCGTGGGGCAAGCCCGAGGGCCGCACCCGCAAGAAGGGCAAGACGAGCGACAAGCTCATCATCCGCCGGCGTCGTACGCGCGGCGCACGGAGGTAACACCCACATGCCGCGTAGCTTGAAGAAGGGTCCGTTCATCGACGACCACCTTCGCGAGAAGGTGGATGCGATGAACGCGGCCGGCGACCGGAAGGTCATCAAGACCTGGTCGCGACGCAGCACGGTCACCCCCGACATGGTCGGTCACACGCTCGCGGTGCACGACGGTCGCAAGCACGTGCCGGTATACGTGACCGAGGCGATGGTCGGCCACAAGCTCGGCGAGTTCGCGCCGACGCGGGTGTTCCGCTACCACGCGGGCCAAGAGCGATCGAGCCGGCGCTGATGGCGAACACGACCACGAACCCCGGGGCGCGCGCCACGGTTCGGTACCTGCACACATCGCCGTACAAGGTCCGCCAAGTGCTCGACCTGGTGCGCGGGCTTCCCGTCGGTGACGCGGAGCGCAGGTTGCAGCTCTGCGAAAAAGACGCGGCCGGCGACGTCCTGAAGCTGCTCGGCTCGGCCATAGCCAACGCGGAGCACAACAACGCTTTGCCGGCCGACGAGCTCTTCGTGGCGCTCGCGTGGGCCGACGAGGGTCCGACGCGCAAGCACGGCCAACCCCGCGCCCGCGGGCGCTACTTCCGGATCCGCAAGCGGACGTCGCACGTGACGATCGTGCTCGAGCGCTTCGCGCTCGACGAGCTCGAGGTGCGGAGACGGCGCGAGGAGGCGACCGGACGCGGCGCGGCGGTCGCACAACGCCGACGCGCCGAGCGAGTGCGGCGCTCGCGTGCCACCGCGCCCGAAACCGAGCCCGAAACCGAGTCCGACGAAGCGGCGCCCGACGTCGAGATGGATGCCGTGGCGGTCGACGCCCCCGTCGACAGCGCGGTTGACGAGGTCGAGCCGATCGACGAGGTCACCGACACCGATACAGACGTTGCCGAGCCGGAAGCTGAGAAGGAATAGTCATGGGTCAGAAAGTCAACCCGTACGGGTTCCGCCTCGGCATCACGACCGAGTGGAAGTCACGGTGGATCGCGGGCAAGAAGGAGTACCGCGAGTCGCTGATCGAGGACTGGAAGATCCGCGACTATCTGCGGCGTCAGCTCGAGCGCGCGGCCGTCAGCCGGGTCGAGATCGAGCGGACGGGCGACCGGCTGCGCATCGACGTGTACACCGCGCGACCGGGCATCGTGATCGGTCGCCGCGGTGCGGAAGCAGAACGGCTTCGGGAAGGGCTGCGCAAGATCAGCGGCAACCCGAAGATTCAGTTCAATATCCAAGAGATCAAGCAGCCCGAGGTCGACGCGATGCTGCTCGCTCAGGGTGTCGCCGACCAGCTCACCGGGCGGGTGTCGTTCCGGCGCGCGATGAAGCGCGCGGTGCAGACCGCCATGAAGGCCGGCGCCCTCGGCGTGCGGGTGCAGTGCAGCGGTCGCCTGGGCGGCGCCGAGATGAGCCGCAAGGAGTGGTACCGCGAGGGACGAGTCCCCTTGCACACGTTGCGAGCCGACGTCGACTACGGCCTCGCTGAAGCGCGCACCACGTTCGGGCGCATCGGCGTGAAGGTCTGGATCTACAAGGGCGACATCCTCCCGTACAAGAGCGCGGTCGAGGACAAGATCGCGCGCGAGGCCGCGATGGCCGTGGGCGAGACCGCGGGCCAGCCCGGCGGTCGCCGGGTGGTCAGCGCGGGTGGTGGACGGCGGCGCAAAGCCGACGACGGCGAGCCCGTTCCGTCCACCGAGGGCACGACCGACGCCGGCGACGGGGGCGAGGACCTTCCCGCGAAGCCGTTGCTCGGCGAGGCCGACCCCGAGCTCGAGCGGCTCCTCGCAGAAGAGGAAGAGATCGAGCGCCGTACGCGTGAGCACCACGAGACCCCTCACTTCCGCGGCGGCGAGGAGTAGTCGACACGATGTTGATGCCCCGCAAGGTTCGTCACCGGAAGACGCAACGAGGTCGGCTGACCGGCATGGCCAAGGGTGGGACGCGGCTCGCCTTCGGCGAATTCGGTATACAGGCGTTGGAGCCGGGCTGGCTGACGAACCGCCAGATCGAAGCCGCTCGTATCGCGATGACGCGCCACATCAAGCGCGGCGGCAAGGTGTGGATCAACGTCTTTCCCGACAAGCCGGTCACACAGAAGCCTGCCGAGACGCGCATGGGTTCGGGCAAGGGCAATCCCGAGAAATGGGTCGCCGTCGTGAAACCGGGCCGAGTGCTCTTCGAGCTCTCCGGTGTGCCGGAACCGATTGCTCGCGAGGCGATGCGGCTGGCCATTCACAAGCTTCCGATGCGCGCGCGCTTCATCGTGCGCGAGGAAGAGGTGTAGTGATGACCAAGCCCGACGAGTTGCGCGAGTTGACCGACGAGACGCTCGTCGACCGCCTTTCGGAGGCCAAGCAGGAGCTGTGGAAGCGGCGTCTCGATCTTGCGACGGGCCAGCTCGACGGCACCTCGGAGATCACGAACTACAAGCGCGAGATCGCGCGCATCCACACCTTGATGCGTGAGCGCGAGATCTTGGCGCACGAAGCCGATCGGCGGGAGGCCTGATGGCCGAAGACATGACCACGAACGACAGCGCCACGAACGACGAGAACGAGTAGCGGTCGAACGCCCGGAAGGTGCGGGAGGGCATCGCGGTGGCCACGAAGATGGACAAGACCGTGGTGGTCGCGGTCGTCGACCGCGTTCGCCACCGCCGCTACCAGAAGACGATGCAGCGCACGAAGCGGCTCTACGCACACGACGAGACCAACGACGTGCGCGAGGGCGATCGTGTGCGCGTGGCCGAGACTCGTCGGCTCTCGAAGCAGAAGCGCTGGCGCGTCGTCGAAGTCCTGGAGAGAGCGCGATGAACTCACGTGATTTTGACGCGGTGAGCGCAGCGCAGCGGAGCGAACTCGCCAGCAAGCGAACGGCCGCGGGCCGGGTATCCCGGCCCGCAGTGAGCGCGCGCATGAACATCGAGCGTGCCAGATGAATGAGGAAGCATGATCCAGCAGGAGTCGCGGCTGAGGGTCGCCGACAACTCGGGCGCGCGCGAGGTGCTCTGCATCAAGGTCCTCGGCGGAACGCGTCGGCGGTACGCGAGTATCGGCGACGTCTTCGTCGCGACCGTGAAGGACGCGGTGCCGGGAGCATCGGTGAAGAAGGGCGACGTCGTGAAGTGCGTCGTCGTGCGAACGAAGAAGGAGAAGCGACGTCCCGACGGCAGCTACATCCGCTTCGACGAGAATGCCGCCGTTTTGATCAACGACCAGATGCAGCCACGAGGCACCCGCATCTTCGGTCCGGTCGGACGCGAGCTGCGCGACCGCCGCTTCATGCGGATCGTGTCGCTCGCGCCGGAGGTGCTGTAGCGATGAAAGTGAAAAAAGGTGACGAGGTCGTCGTGCTCGCGGGGAAGGACGTCGGCCGGCGCGGCACGATCACCCGCGTCATCCGCGGCGCCGACAAGGTGATCGTCGACGGCGTGAACATGGTGAAGCGGCACACGAAGCCCCGCGGCCAGGTGATGCAAGGTGGCATCATCGACAAGGAGATGCCGATCCACGTCTCGAACGTGGCGTTGTGGTGCAAAGAGTGTGGCGCGACACGCATCGGCTACCGCTTCGCCGACGACGGTGAGAAGCACCGGATCTGTCGCAAATGCGGAGGTGAGGTCTGATGGCGACGACCACGACTGCGTCGCCGCGCTTGAAGCAGCGGTTCGAGAGCGAGCTGAAGGCCCAGCTGCAGAATGAGCTCGGCCTCACCAACGTCATGCAGGTTCCGCAGCCGGTCAAGATCGTGGTGAACATGGGGGTGGGCCGGGCGACGCAGCAGCGTTCGCTGCTCGACGGCGCGGTCACCGACCTCACCATCATCACGGGCCAGAAACCACTCGTCACCAAGGCCAAGAAGTCGATCGCGAACTTCAAGCTCCGTGAGGGGAACGAGATCGGTGCCAAGGTGACCTTGCGGGGCGACCGGATGTGGGAGTTCTACGACCGGCTCGTGAGTCTCGCGATCCCGCGCATCCGCGACTTCCGCGGGATGCCACCCAAGCAATTCGACGGACATGGGAACTACACGTTCGGGCTCAACGAACAGCTCGTGTTCCCCGAGATCGACTACGACAAGATCGACAGCGTTCGCGGCATGAACGTGACGATCGTGACCACAGCGGAGACCGACGACCAGGGGCGTGCGCTCCTGCGCGTGCTCGGGTTCCCGTTCCGCCGCGACGGGCAGGGGTGAATCGATGGCCAAGAAGGCACTCGTCAACAAGCAGCAGGCCAAGCCGAAGTTCAAGGTGCGCGCGTACACGCGTTGTCGCCGTTGCGGCCGGGCTCGCTCGGTGTATCGCGACTTCGGGCTGTGCCGACTGTGTCTCCGGCAGATGGCGCACGCCGGAGAGATCCCCGGCATGACGAAGAGCTCATGGTGACGGGAGGGGAGGCACAGTGACGATGACCGACCCGATCGCCGACATGTTGACCCGCATCCGGAACGCGAACGTCGCCTTCCACGACGATGTCGCCATGCCGTCGTCGAAGCTGAAGGAAGCGGTCGCGCTGATCCTGGAGCGCGAGGGCTATATCACCGGCTTCGAAGTGGTAGCGGACCCGAGCCGCCCGGGAAAGCGCTTGACGATCAAGATGAAGTACTCGAGCGACCGCCGCCGGACGATCTCCGGATTGAAGCGCGTGTCGAGACCCGGCTTACGCGTCTACTCGAAGGCCGACGGTGTTCCGCGGGTTCTCGGCGGCATGGGAATTGCCATCTTGTCCACGAATCAGGGTCTGTTGACCGACCGCGAGGCGCGCGAGCGCCGCGTCGGCGGCGAGATCCTGTGCCAGGTCTGGTAGCGGAGCTGCGTCATGTCGCGTATCGGAAAGCAACCGATCACGGTCCCG
>JAUZEM010000470.1 GCA_030839005.1 Actinomycetota bacterium
AACGCGCGTGTCGTGGCCGGGCCGGGTGCGACCCGACCGCGGTGGTCGTCGGATGGGGCTTGGATCGCGTATCAAGACAGTTCGAACGCGTTGTGGGTCGTGCGACCCGACGGCCGCGCCGCCCACAAGATCGAAGATCACGCACACCGGTGGGATTGGGCACCGCGCGGTGTCCGCATCGCGGTCGTGCACGGTAACTCCTATCAACTGACTGTCGTCGGCGCCGAACGGGGCGAACGATGGTCACCGTTGGGCGGCGTCGATGACTTCACCTGGTCTGCAGACGGCTCGCGCATTGCCTACAGCGTGCTGATCGCACCGCGCGCCGGCGGCTGGCTCGACGACGTCTTCGTCGGTCGCCTCGACACCCCCGAGCGTTTCTGTGTCGTGCCGTGCCCCGACATTCACCGGGTCGTGTTCCACATCGGTGGCCGCGATGTCAACACCACAGTCGACGTCGGCGTGTTCTTCGCGGGCTGGAGCCCCGACGGCCGCACCCTGCTCGTCTGGCCCGATGAGAACCACTCGGGTTCGATCGCAATGGACGGCCTCCCGCTACACGAGCTCTCCGCCAACGGCGGGACGACCCGACCCCTCACCCGTACGCTCGTCCGGCGAGACTGGATCGCGTGGTCACCCGACGGCCGCAGGGTATTGACCGTCGAAAGCGGTGGCCGCATGCGCGGCGACTCGCCCCGACGCATCGTCGATTGTGTCGTCGCGGCCGCGTCGTGCCGCGCCATCGCCGACAATGCCGTCGATCCGGCCTGGTCCTCCGACGGGAGCCACATCAGCTTCGTACACGCGGCTGAGCTTCCGCCGAACAACCCCGACGACTGGCCATCTCTATACGCTCAGCGAACGCTTGTGGTCGTCACGTCCGACGACACCCGGCGCGACGACGTTCCCGCCACGAGCGGCGCGGCCTCGCCGCGCTGGATCGACGACAACAACATTCTCCTCGTCCACGACGGAGGTCTGTCGATCGTCGACCCGACCACCGGCCGTCGCACCGAGCTCGTCCACAGAATCGGCTTGGGGAACGACGACGTACCGCCACCCAATGCGTACGAAGCGACCGATCTCGTCGGCTACGCCTGGACCAACACGTTCTCGGTCGCGCCCGCGAGCCGCTGACACACGTTTTACGAAACCATCGCCCAGACCGCGTACAACGGATCCCCGCCCGGCGGCGTTGTGCACTGGCGAGTCCGCGCCGGTTCGTAGCCGCCGGCCGCGGCGAAGTATTCGGACACGACCTTCTGATGCGTCGCGCTCCCCGAGAGGAGCCAGCCTCGAATCGCCTTGGTGGGGAAAAGCCGGTTGGAGAACGTGCAGACAAAAAGACCGCCGGGGCGCACGACGCGCGCGACATCGCGGAACACGTCGACCGGGCGCGTGAGGTAGTCCACCGAGACGCAGCACGTCGCGTGATCGAAGGAGTCGTCGCCGAGCGGAAGCGAAGGGTCGGCGTTCAGGTCGTGCACGACCCACGAGCGAGCTTGCCGGTTCACCGCGAGCTCGTCGGCATTCATGCCGAGCACCGTGAGCGCGTCAGGCGGCTCCCGGAAGTGTGAGACCCAGGAGCTCATCAGGTCGAGTACGGCGCCGCGCACCCCGAGCTCGTCATAGAGGGCGCCCACCGCGTCGATCGCGCCGTCATCGATGTGCGTCACGTACCGCGGGTACGAGTAGAACATCGCGTCGTCCGTCTCGTCGTCGCGCGCAAAGAAACCACCGGGAAATTCGAGGCCCTCGGATTCAGAGCTCATGACGGACAGCCTCCGTGCCATCCGCAACCACTGTCAATCGGGCCGCCACACGAGGGCGACTGGCGTGAGAGTGACGCGACGGTGGAGCATCGCGATCCGTGAAGACCGAGTACGTGCGCAGTCAGCCCGACTTCTTCGCGGTCGGTCCCGCGTCGTCACCCGAGGCGATCGACATGGGCCAGGGCATCTGGTGCTCGCCGGGGATGTCGAGCAGCTACCTGATCACGACGGACGACGGCCGCGTCGTCGTGAACACCGGCATGTGGTTCGAAGCGCGCACCCACAAGCGCAACTACGACGCCGTGAGCACCGCGCCGACGCGCTACATCACGCTCACACAGAGTCACACCGACCACATCGGCGGAATCGACCGGTTTCGCGAGGACGGAACGCTGCTGATCGCGCAGGCAAATATCACCGCCTGCCAGGCCGACGACGAGCGGATCCATGGTCTGCGCATCCGGCGGTCGCTGCCGTTCTTCTCCGACGTCATGGGCCAGCCTGGCTTCGCGCGCGGCGACGACGTCGAGCTTCCACCGCTTGCCAAGCCCGCCGAGCCCGATGTCGTGTTCGACGACACGTACCGGTTCGAGTGCGGGGGTCGGCGCCTGGAATGCATCAGCGTTCCGGGGGGTGAGACGATCGACTCCCTCGTCGTGTGGCTCCCGGACGATGGCGCCGCGCTCGTCGGCAACCTCTTCTCGGCGCTGTTCGGCCACTTCCCGAATCTCGTGACCATGCGGGGCGACCGCATGCGCAGCGCGCTCGCGTTCGCCGATTCTGTGCAGAAGGTCATCGACCTCCAACCGCGGCTCCTGCTGCTCGGTCACCACGGACCGGTGCGCGGAGACGCAACCGTCCGCTCCGAATGCGAACGCGTCCGCGACGCGACGCTGTACGTGCACGACGCGACGGTCGCGGCGATGAACGAGGGAAAGGACGTGTGGACGGCGATGCGCGAGATCGCGCTGCCGGAACACCTCGTCGTGGGCGAGGCGTACGGCCGGGTCGACTGGAGCATCCGCGCGATCTGGGAGTCGTATGCCGGCTGGTTTCACCAGCATTCGACGCTCGACCTCTTCGGGGCCGCGCCGGAACATGGCGCGGCCGAGTTGGTCGCGCTCGCAGGCGGGGTCGATGCCGTGGCCGCGCGGGCCGCCGCGCTCGGAACGCACGATCCGCTCGCCGCCGTGCGACTGTGCGAGATGGCGCTCGCCGTCGACGCCGACCACCGGGGCGCGCTCACCGCGTACCGTGCCGCACACGAGCAACTTCTTTCCGAGCACGGCCGCACAAATTTCTGGCTCACTCGTTGGCTCGAGGGCGAGATCCGCAGCGCGACGAACCGCCTCGATCGCCTTGGACACGAATGAGCGACGCGCTCGGCGACATCATCCGTATCGACGACCTGGACGCACCTCGCCTCGACGCGGGCCAGCAGGCCGCACTCGACTACGTCGCCTCGCTCGATCTCGACCTCGCCGAGGAGCGACTGCTCGACGAGGCGCGGGGGCGGGCACAGTGTGACGACTTCGGCGACCTCGGCTTCCTTCCCCGGCTCCGCGCCATGATCGACGCGGTCGAGGCCGACACCGGACTAGGGCCGCTCGGTCGTCTCGCCATCCGCCAACGGACGGTGCGGTTGTTGACGAGTCGGCTGCTGGTGGAGGACCTCGTTCGCCGGCGCCCGGAGATCCTCGAGATCGAGCTCGTCGCCCCGATCATCGTGATCGGACTTCCCCGCTCGGGGACGACCCATCTCGTCAACCTGATCGCGTCGGACACGCGGCTGCGGTCGCTGCCGTACTGGGAGAGCCTCGAGCCGGTTCCGCGCCCGGGCGACGGTCCGGCACGCGACGGCATCGACCCGCGCTTCACGCGCTGTCGACGCGACTACGACGCGCAGATGCGCATGGTTCCGCTGCTCAACGCGATGCACCATCAGCACCCGACGGCGATCGAGGAGGAGATCGAGCTCGAAGACCTCGACTTCGCGTCGTACACGCTCGAATGGCTCGCGCGCGTACCGAGATGGCGTGACGTGTACCTCGGGCTCGACCAGCGCTCGCACTACGCGTACATGAAGAAGGTGCTCCAAGCGGTCACCTTCCTGCGCGGTCCGCACCGCTGGGTGCTCAAGTCTCCGCAACACCTCGAACAGATCCCGGCGCTTCTCGCGACCTTCCCCGACGCGGCCTTCGCGATCACGCATCGCGATCCCGTGTCGGCCATCCAGTCGGCCGCGACGATGCTCGCCTACGGCGACCGCATGCGACGACCTGCGATCGAACCCGAAGCGTTGGTCGAGTACTGGATCGATCGCGTCGATCGACTGCTGCGCACCTGCGTGCGCGACCGCGACCTCTTGCCCACCGACCGCAGCATCGACGTGGTGTTTCACGAGTTCATGGCCGACAACGTCGGGATCGTCGACCGTATCTACGAGCGGGCGGATCTACCGATGACGCAGGCGGCGCGCCAACGGCTCGACGCCTTCATGACCGACAACCCGCGCGGCAGATTCGGGAGACTCCGCTACGACCTGCGCACAGACTTCGGACTCGATCCCGCGGCAGTGCGCGCCCGCTTCGGCTACTACTTCGACCGGTTCCCCGTCGCAGTGGAGGAAGCATGAAGGAACGGATTCGTATCGCGATCGTCGGGTGCGGCGCGATCGCGCACTGGCACCTCGACGCCGTCGACCGCGCCGGCGTTCCGATATCGGTGGCCGCCGCGATCGATCCGGTCGCGGAGCACGCACGGCGGATCGCGGCGCGAACCGGGGCAACGCCGTACCTATCGCTCGATGCCGCGCTCGATGCGGGCGGGTTCGAAGCCGCGCTCATCGCGGTTCCGCACGGCCGACACGAAGCCATCGCATCCGCAGCGCTACGCGCCGGGCTGCACGTTCTGCTCGAGAAGCCGCTCGCCCCCACCGTCCACGCCTGCGAGCGAATACTCGACACGGCCCGCGCCGCGGGCACCGTCTTCATGGTCGCCGAGAATGCGCAGTACTGGCCGGAGGTGCTGACAGTTCGAGCCTTGCTGCACGACGGCGCGATCGGCGAGGTCGTTACCGCCCGCGCCGCGACATTCTTCCCCGCGCTCGCGGACTTCTACGGCGGTGACCGTTCCTGGCGGTTCGACCAAGCCGAAGCCGGCGGCGGCGTAGTGATCGACACCGGCTCGCACTGGCTGCGCCCGCTACGCATGTGGCTGGGCGAAGTCGACGAGGTCGTGGCCGCGCTCGGGCGTCCCGATCCGCGCATGGAAGGCGAGTCGTTGTGCCGCGCGCTGCTGCGCTTCACAACGGGAACGATCGCGTCGTTCGACGCGATGTTGACGACCGGAGGAATCGCGCCGCAACCGCTCTTCACCGTGACCGGCACGACCGGTGAGCTCACCGTCGAAGGCTCCGGGTGGGTAAAGCTCTGGGACGGCACCGACCGGAAGGGCAAGAAGATCGGCGAACCGGGCGGCTATCTGCGCTCGTACGAGGCCGAGCTCACCGACTTCGCCTCCGCGGTGCTGCACGGGACGACACCCGCGGCTCCCGCCGAGCAGGCCGTCGGCGAGCTCCGGCTCGCGCTCGCGATGTACCGCTCCGCGACGAGCCGGCGGTGGGAGAAGGTGTGGAGATGACCGGAGCGACCTTCGACTTCGCCGCCGCTCATGTCCTCGTCACCGGCGGGACGTCCGGCATCGGCTACGCGATCGCCCGCGCGTTCCACGACGCCGGCGCGACCGCCACCGTTACGGGCACCCGAAGCGACGCCTCCGACTACGACGTCGACCTCTCACCGTTTGCGTACCGACGCTGCCGCATGACCGAGACGGCGGAGATCGAGTCGGTCGCGGCGAGCATGGACGCGCTCGATGTGCTCGTCAACAACGCGGGGCAGAACCTGCCGGGCGGACGGAGCGAGTACGAGCCCGAAGTGTTCGAGGAAGCGGTGACCGTCAATCTGTTCGGCGCGTTCCGAATGGCGAGCGCGCTTCGAGGCCTCCTCGCGGCGAGCACGTTCGACGGAGGGGCGAGCGTGGTCAACCTGGCTTCGATGTCGTCGTTCTTCGGTGTCGAGATCGTTCCGGGATACGGGGCGGCCAAGGCCGGCATCGTGCAGACGACCAAGACCCTCGCGATCGCGTGGGCGAAGCACGGCATCCGGGTGAACGCGGTCGCGCCCGGCGTCGTCGAGACGGCGATGACCGCACCCATGATGAAGATCGAGAAACTCACCGCACCGCTGCTCGCGCGGACCCCACTTGGCCGGTTCGCGACGCCGGAGGAGGTCGCGCCGGCCGTGCTGTTCCTTGCGAGCCCACAGGCGCGTTACATCACCGGACACACGCTTGCAGTCGACGGCGGGTTCTCGGTCGCCGGCTGAGTCCCCGGATGCCGACATCCGACGGCGACCCGACGTCAGGGCGTCAACGCCAGGGCATGAGCGCCATCATCATTGCCTCGGGGTCCTCGACCAGCTCGACGTAGAGCCCGAACGCGTCCCACGTATCGAGATAGCAGAACCGCAAGGCGCCGAACGTCGCGCCTTGCACGCGCTCGAAGCCGAGCGCCTGCGCCGCAGTTACCTCCGCGTCGAGATCGTCGACGAGGAACCCGAGGTGATGCGCGCCCGGACCGTTCGACGCGAGGAACTCCGAGTGCAATCCGACGCCGCGTACCGGACGGAGCAACTCGACCTGCACGTTCCCGCTGCGCGCGAACCCGATCTCGATCGCGCAGGTGGTCCGCCCGCCGCGGAAGTCGTATTCGATATCCGTCGCGGGCAGCGTCACGAACTCGCCGCATCCGAGGGTCGCACGCAGCGACCGCTGCGCGCCGTCGAAGTCAGCAACGACGAACGCCTGCTGGAACAGACCGCTACCGACACGCGCGAGCAGCGCATTCACCGATGCACCTCCGGCCACGGCGCGCACGGTAGCCGGAGCGAGCCTCTCGGACGGCTCGTCTTGGCCGGTACGTCTTGGTTGCCCTACGTCCCGCGCGAGACTCAGCGCTTCTTGGCGACGCGCTTCGAGGCCTTCTTTGCCGATTTCGTGGTCTTTGCGGCTCGCTTCGCGGCGCGGCCCTTCGCGGCGCGGGCCGCACGCGCTTTCACGAGGTTCTGCGCAAGCTTCGCGCGCGCCTCCGGCGAAAGCGGGCGGCGCTTCTTCGTGACCTTCTTCGCCGCCTTCGCGGCTCCGGTCTTTCGGCTCGCTTTGGTAACCGGCGGTCGACCGACCGCGGGAGCCACATCGGCGACCTCGACACTGTCGCCGAACAGATCGCGCGCGACGATCGCCGCCTGGTATTGGTTGCTGGCCTCGACGATCTCGACGGACGAGCGTCTCAAGGTGACTCGGTATCGCGGCATTGGGAAATCCCTTCGGGTCGGTCTATTGATGACACCGTAAACGAACGGCAGCACGCGAGCGGAAATCGCAGACACCTGCTCTCGGCAATAACAGTGCCGGACGGCAACTATCGCAGGGACATCACAGGGAGCGCAATCAGGGAAAACCCGCTACGAGGGCCGACCGGCGTTTGATCAGAGCCCTCGCAGTTTTCTTTCTGAGCCGAACTGACGGGACTGCTATAGAGAGCGACAGTCGCCGCGAATGCGGCTCGCCGGAAATCGCCGGAGCCGACGAGCCGGCGTAGCTACCCTCGTGGCGCCATGTCCGGAATCGTCATCGCAGTCAGCCGCCACGCGATCCATGCGATGAGCAAGCCGAATGTGGAGGCCATCCTTTTGCGGGCCGGGCTCGGTGTGGAGGGCGACGCGCACATGGGCGTTACCGTGAAACATCGGTCCCGCGTCGCGCGCGACCCGGACCAGCCGAACCTCCGACAGGTCCATCTCATTCATTCCGAGCTGCACGACGAGTTGCGAGACGAAGGGCTCCTCGTTGCGCCGGGTGAGATGGGCGAGAACGTCACGACGCAGGGCATCGAGCTGCTCGCGCTCCCAACCGGGTCTCGGCTGCGGCTCGGCACCTCGGCGGTCGTGGAAGTCACCGGCTTGCGCAACCCGTGCGGGCAACTCGACGGCATCCAGGCCGGGCTCATGGCGGCAACCCTCGGCCGCGACGAACGGGGCGATCTCGTGCGCCGGGCAGGCATCATGGGCATCGTCGTCACCGGCGGAGAGGTGCGACCCGGCGACGCGATAACGGTCGAGTTGCCGCCGCCGCCGCATCGACCGCTGCAACCGGTGTGATCGGTTGAGCCAGTTGAGCCAATTACCCTTGGTTGATGACCGAAGACGCGGTCTATCAGGGACGGAACCGGTTTCTGCGCTGGTGGCCCAAGCTCCTGCTCGTTCTGGGCGCCATAGTTGTCTACGTTGATTGGGACCACGCGATTCAGTGGGCGACGCTGCTCGCGGCAGTCGCCTACGTGCACGGACGATGGCTCCCTTGGAAATTCACGATCCACGAGGACGGGCTCGCGCTGACCTTCCCCTTCGGTCGGCACCTGTTCTTGCCGAGGAGCTCGCTGACCGTTCGGATGGAGGTCGTCGGCGCCGTCGCGCTGGTCGGTCGTCGACGCCACTTCGGCTATCTGCTGATGGAACGGATCGGTTACGAGCCCGATAGCGAGCGGCGCCTTCGCGGCGCGTTCACGGGGTTCGGCTACAAGCTGATGTGAGCCTCATTCGTCGAGTCCTTGCGCTTCTCGGTGCTCGCCGAGCCGGGCAGCCGGAGTCTTGCCGGAGTCTTTCGGGTCGAAGGTCCAGTCGGGCTGCTTGTCGGCATGATGTTCGTCGACGCGCGCGACTCCGTCGTCGTCGATGTCGACGAGCTCGGCAACGAGGTAAGGCGTCGTCGGCGGGGCGCTGCGTTCGAGATGTGCAGCGATGTCGGCGGGGAACGCTTCGAGCAGGCTCGCGGCGACGACTTGCTGTTGGGTGGCAAGCGAACAACGCGCGCCGTCGGCGACCTTCGCAATGCGCGATCGCAGTTCGTCGAGGTCGTGCGTATCAGCCTCGCCTCGCGTCGCCGCGTCGAGGAGCTCCGCCATACGCAGCCCGTCGAGCTTGCAAGGTGAGCACTGCCCGCACGACTCGACCGCGAGGAACCGGGCGACTCCGGCTGCGACGGCGACGAGATCGTCGGCATCGTCGAAGACGATGAAGCCCGCGGAGCCGAGGCCGCTGCCGATCGCGGCAAGCGCTTCGTAGCTCACGGGCGTGTCGAGCGCGGAGCCGTCGATGAACCGGTTCGAGACACCGGGAAGGACGGCCCGGATACTCCGGCCGGGGCGCGGACCGCCGCCGATCAGATCGATCACTTCCCGCAGCGGCGTGCCCATGATGACTTCGCCCACCCCGCTTCGGCGGGTCGACCCGGTCACGGTGCACACGATCGTTCCGGGAGATTCGGGCGTCCCTTCCGTCCGGAACCACTCGGCGCCCCGGGCGAGGATTCGCGCAACATTGGCGAGTGTCTCGACGTTGTCGACGAGGGCCGGCGGCGCCTCGGTGTCGTCGCCGGGGCCGGCCATCTCGACATGCGCGGACAGACCGCTGTGCGTCTCGAGATCGGCCACCGACTCGACGACTTCGCGGACACCGCGCCGGTACGGCGGCGCGATGCGGGGAAACGGGTAGCGCCCGTCGATGGTTTCCAACAGGGCGGTCTCCTCGCCGTACAGATACTCCTTCGGGCCTTCGAACACCTCGATCTCGACGCCGTCGAGCCAGCCTGCGGCATTGACTTCGTCGATCGCCTTCCGCAGGCGATCGACTTCGACGGAGAAGGAGTGCTTGGTGGCAACGATGATCTGGTCGGCGTCAACCGCGCGTGCCGCGATCAGTGCGCCTTCGAGAACCTGATACGGATCGTTCCGCAGGATCGTCCGGTCCTTGAACGTGCCGGGCTCACCCTCGGCCGCGTTGACGACGACCGATGTGCGTTCGAAGGTGGAGCAGTAGTCACGCACGGTCCGCCATTTGCGCCCAGTCGGAAATCCGGCACCACCCCGGCCGCGCAGTCCCGAGGCCTCGATCATGGAGATGACCTCCGCGGCGCCGAGTTCTCGCGCGCGGT
>JAUZEM010000542.1 GCA_030839005.1 Actinomycetota bacterium
TGGTCCGCCATGGACGCAATCTACGTCGGGCGGGCGAGCGCTCACTCGTGCAACCGCATCCGCTCGTTGTCCTCGCGAGCCCGCGGCATACTGTCGTCGATGGTCGAGACGGCCGAGGAGGCTCTCCAAAACACGTTCGCGTGGTTCGAGGTGAACAGTGGCTGGGCACCGCCCGAGCACGACACGCTCTTGGAGTGGATCGCCGATGGTGTGTGCCGGTGCCCGGACGACTGCATCGTTGCACCCGACGCGTGGTGCCGGCACGGACTGGCGTCGTGGTGGTTGATCACCACGGCGCTCGACCGGATCGACCAACGAGCACACCGGCGAAGGCGTCCGGCGCAGTGAGGCGCGCCCGGTATTCGCCTAGGTCGGCTTTACCGGGTTGGACGCGCCAGAGTTGGGTCCGGTCCCACGCGGGTTGTTGGCCGCGACCTTGAACGAGTAGGTCTGGCCGGTCGTCAGGCCGGTGACCGTCTGCGTGGTCGCCGTGGAGTTGAACGTGCGGGGGGACTGCGCGGCGGCACCCAGGTAGGGCGTCACGACGTAGTCCGTAATCCCCGACCCGTTGTCGCTCGCGGGCGCGGTCCAGTGCACGGTCGCGGCGCGGACGCCGGCCGTCGCGGTGACGCCCGTCGGTGCGGTCGGCGAGCCGACCACGATCTCCGCGGTCGATGCCGACTGGGCGCCCGTCCCGCGAGCGTTCGTCGCCGCGACGAGGAACGTGTAGGACTTGGTGGTCTGCAAGCCGGTAACGGTCACCGTGGTCGCCGAAGCCGGGAACGTCTGCGAGCCGACCGGCTTGAACTTGTAGCGGGGCGTAACGATGTAGCCCGTGAGCGCCGACCCGTTGTTGTTGGGTGCGGTGAAGTGGATCGTGACCGAGGTACCACCGGGACCGGGAACTGCCGAGACTCCCGTCGGTGCCACTGGTGCGCCGACTCTCACGGTCGACAAGGCCGTCGTCATGCCGGCTCCGCGCGCGTTCAGGGCTGCGACCGTGAACCCGTAGGTGATGCCGTTCGTCAGGCCGCCGATGACCGCCGACGTCGCGTTTGCCGGAAAATCGACCGGCGGCATCGAGAAATACCCTTTGTAGGGCGACACGCGGTAGCCGGTGATCGGCGAGCCGTTCGCGCTGGCGGCAGCGGTCCATCGGACGGTCGCGCTCGCGTTCCCTGGAACCAACGAGAGCGCCGTCGGCGCCGACGGTGCGCCGATCGTGACCGCCGGCGTGACGACGGAGAGCATGCCCTTACCTACCGCGTTGGTCGCGAAGACCTTGAACGTATACGTCTGTCCGTTCGTGAGGTTGCCAACGGTGCCCGATGTTGCCGTCGCGGGGAAGCTCCAAGCGGGGAGGACCGTCGAGCCGTGGTAGGGAACAATGTGATAGCTGGTGATCGGCGAACCGCCGGTGCTGATGGGGCTGTACCACCCGACCGTCGCTTGCGCGTCACCCGCGTTCACGGTGATGTTGCGCGGTGGATACGGCGGCACATTTTGCAGCGTGGTGGTCGGATGCACGGGCAGCAGCAGTGGCGGGCGCGGTAGTTGTGTGAAGTCGAACTCCGAGGCGAGGTCGCCGAGGATCGGCACGGTCTCGCGCACGGTCGGCCGCGCGTCGGGTCGGCCGTCGGTCGCCGGGTCGAGACGCTGACTGCCGAGGAACACGTCTTCGATGAACTTGAGGTACGCGTCGAAGCTCAACGTCTGGTGGTCGATGTAGCCCTGCTTGGCGTAGGGGCTGACGAGGAAACCCGGCACCCGCAAGCCGTACCCGTTCTGGTCGACGGTCGGCGGTGCGACGTGATCGTAGAAGCCGCCCCAGTCGTCCCACGCGACGAAGATCGCGGTGGAGTCCCAATCGGGACTGTTGCCGACGGCGTTGATGATGCTGGTCACGAACGACTGGCCGGCACTAGTCGTGCCCAGCGGGCCGTGCTCGCTCAAGTCCCCCGAGGGCTGGACCCACGACACCGCGGGCAGCGTGCCGGCCTGCGCAGCGTTGTAGAAGTTCTCGACCGACTGCACGTTGCCGACCTGGCCGTTGTTGCGCACCGTGTCGAAGTAGGGCAACGGGTTCCAGATGCCCGGCGTGTACGGCTGCTGTTCGACCGGCGCACACGTCAACGCCGCGTCATTCGCGCAGTCCGGCTCGTTCCCGGACACCACGTAGTAACCCCACGACACGCCGGCACGATGCAACAGGTACGTGAGGTCGGTCCACGCGTAGACCGGCGAGAACGGATCGAGCTGCACGTTCGTCGGATCGGCGAAGTTGTCGGGCCGAGCGCCATTCATGTCGAGGTCACTGACGCAGCTCATCGGATCGTGACTCGGGCAGCTCGCCGACCAGCCGGATACCTGGAACAGGTGCGCGGGCAGGCTCCATGACGCGTTCGGTTCGAACAACCGGTCCTGCAACACGAAGTTGCGGGCGTAGGCCCAGTAGTTCGGGATGTCGCTCTCGGTGCGGTAGCCGAGCACGTTCACCGGATTGCTCGGACAGCCCGCGTTCGAGTCCACACAGCTCTGCGCGGCCTTCTCCGACTCGGTCAGGAAGCCATCCATCTTCCCGCCGTCGACGTCGCTCTTGACGTTCCCTGAGCTGTGCGGTCCGCCGACGACGAAGTCGCGGTGGTCGACGTACGGGCGCTTGCACCCGCCCGCCGTCGACGGCAAGCAGACGTTCGGGATCCCGTTCGTCATCGCGATCCCGTCCGCGCCCGGAAACGTGCCGAAGTACTCGTCGAACGACCGGTTCTCCTGCATGACCATGACCACGTGCTGGATCTTCTGGAGGCCGGTCAACGACGCCGACGCGCTGCGCGCGCCTGATGCATTCGAAACGAGCAAACTACCCAGAACGGTCAGGAGCAACAGGGCGATCGACCCGCGATGCCGGCCGACACCACGCACCGTGCGGGGCCGTCGCATCCGTGTCCTCCGCCGTATCGTCCGTCACCGCCTGCTACAGCCCTCAATCCTCCCAGCACCTACCAATGGCGTCAATGGTCGACTCGACCTCGAGGCACCTGCTCGCCATCATGGATACGGCCGCGATTCGACCGAGGAGCGATCGTCATGGCGAGATTTACCCGAGGCTTCGCCGGTCGCGGACGCGCGAATCGCGACCCGCGGCTACCGCCCGGTCAATACGACACCGGCCACAGTTGGCCCGTGCTCACCGCGGAAGTCACGCCTCGCCTCGACATCGCCACGTGGACGTTCCGCATCGAAGGGCTCGTCGAACGTCCGACGACGTGGACGTGGGACGAGATGCATGCGTTCCCGCCGTCGACCTACTCCGGCGACATCCACTGCGTGACGACGTGGTCGAAGCTCGGCGTCAACTTCACGGGTGTCTCGCTCGACACACTGCTCGACGCGGTCGGCGTGCAAACGAACGCAACGCACGTGCTCGCCTTCTCGCACACCGCCTACACGACGAACCTCCCCCTCGCGGACGTGACCGGTGGAAAGGCGTGGGTCGCATGGGACTTCGACGGCCGTCCGCTCGAGCCCCAGCACGGCGGCCCCGCCCGTCTCCTCGTTCCGCACCTCTATTTCTGGAAAAGCGCGAAGTTCGTCGCCGGCCTGCGCGTCCTCGACCACGACGAGCCCGGTTTCTGGGAACAGAACGGCTATCACGACCGGGGCGACCCCTGGCTCGAGCAGCGCTACCAGGGCGACTGATTGGACTCGCGTCGATGACGGCCCACGCGCCGAGCGCGAAGTTGTGGCAGAACGCGAGAGTCGTCGCGATCAGACCGGAGACGGCGCGCGCGAAGACCTTTCGGTTCGCGCTGACCGAGCGGTCGGCGCATCTCGCGGGCCAGCACTATGTGGTGCGCCTCACCGCACCCGACGGATATACCGCGGCGCGCTCCTATTCGATCGCTTCCGCACCGGATGAGTCACCCGAGTTCGAGCTCACCGTCGAGCGCCTCGACGGCGGTGAGGTGTCGACGTTTCTGCACGACGACGTCACCGTCGGCGACGAGCTCGAGATCCGAGGACCGATCGGCGGCTGGTTCGTCTGGAACGGCGACTCGCCCGCTCTCCTCGTAGGCGGCGGCTCCGGCGTCGTCCCGCTCATGGCAATGCTTCGCCTCGCGCGCCGGACCGACATGTCGGGCTTGGTGAGGCTCGTCGTCTCCGTGCGCACACCTGACGACCTCTATTACGCCGACGAGATCGTCGGACCGGAGACCAGACTCATCTATACGCGCGCGACGCCGCCCGCATTCTCACGTCCGCCGGCGCGGCTCGCACGCGACGACATCCCTCAGCCCTTTGCTCCAGGTGTACGGGCGTATGTCTGCGGATCCTCGGGCTTCGCCGACGCCGCAAGCGACGTGCTTGTCGCCGCCGGCATGCCCACGGAACGAATCCGGGTCGAGCGCTTCGGCCCGACCGGTTGACGCGGTCGCGCGAGCCGAGTGATCCTTTGGCCTGCTCGGTGACGAACAGTCAGAGCACGCCATATCTGCGCCGTTGGCGCCCAGCCTCGAGGAGTACCGGATCATGAGCGTCGAACTTCTGCAACGGGTCGTCAACGAGACCACACGGCTGGTCGACTCCCTCGGCCCGGACCAGCTCGGGAACGACACGCCGTGCAGCGAGTGGACCGTGCGCGACGTCGTCAACCACATCACCGGAGGCGCGACCTTGTTCGCGATCTCGGCCGAGCAGGGCTCGGTTCCCGACGACATGCTCGGCCAGCTCATGGGTGGTGACAACATCGGCAGCGACTACAAGGCGGCTTGGGCGACCGCGTCGAATCGCGCCATGTCGGCGTTCGACGGCCTCGATCTCTCGAAGCTGGTGATCCTTCCGTTCGGCGAGATGCCTGCGGGCGTCGCGCTCAACATCGCGGTGTTCGACGTCGCCACGCATGCGACCGACATCGCGGAGTCGACCGGCCAGACGATCGCCGACACCGAGCTGCTCGAGGCGGCGCTGGAGATGGGCAAGCAGATGATCGGCCCGGAGCTCCGCATGCCGGGTGTCTTCGACGCCGAACAGGCCTGCCCGACCGACGCGCCCATCACGAAACGACTCCTCGCGTTCAGCGGTCGCAAGGTCTGACGAGGCGGCGGCGTTCGACTCCCGCGCCGCGCCGTCACGTGAGATCGGCCGCTTGCCGGATCGTGGATCCTTCCCACATCGTGGATTACGCTTTCGGTCGTGGCAGGCGACGCCGAAGAGATCGATCTCTCGAGTCTCGCCGACGACGCGCTCGTCGCCCAGATGCACGACGATCTCTATGACGGTCTCGCCGACGAGATCGCCGAAGGGACCAACCTGCTCCTCGGGCGCGGCTGGACCGCCGACGACGTCTTGAACCAGGCCCTCGTGGAGGGCATGCGCATCGTCGGCATCGACTTTCGTGACGGCATCCTGTTCGTGCCCGAGGTGCTCCTGGCGGCCAACGCCATGAAAGCCGGCATGGCGATCCTGCGCCCCCTGCTCGCGGAGACCGGTGTCGAACCGATCGGCAAGGTCGTCATCGGCACCGTGAAAGGCGACATCCACGACATCGGCAAGAACCTCGTTGCCATGATGCTCGAAGGCGCCGGCTTCGAGGTGTTCGATCTCGGCATCAACACCGATGCGGATTCCTTCATCGCCGCGCTCGACGAGCACAAGCCGGACATCCTCGGGATGTCCGCGCTGCTCACGACGACGATGCCCTATATGAAAGTCGTCA
>JAUZEM010000543.1 GCA_030839005.1 Actinomycetota bacterium
CGCCGGCGACACGGCCCGGTCGACCATCGCGGCGCTCGTCCAGGTCCGCGTCGACCAGAAGATCGCGCCGCTCGCGCGTGCGATCACCGAGGCGACGGAGGCGCGCGCCGTCGTCGTCGCCGCCGCGGACGCGGCCGAGGCGCGGGCGACGGCCGCCGCGAACGCGCTCGACGAGCTCCCGCTGCTCGAAGAGTTGACGTCTTCCCTCGAAGCACACGTCGAACGCGCCACGATCGCAAAAAGGATTGCAATCGGCACCGAGATACATGCGGGTCTCGTCATCCGCACCTCCGAAGCACGCGATGTGTACGTCGCCGCGCGACAGGCCGCCACCGACGCCCAGACCGTGGTCGACGAGACGAACCGCCAACATGCCCATGCCGAGCTCCGCGCGAGCCTCGTCAAGGGTGAGCCGTGCCCGGTGTGCGAGCAGACGGTCGACGTAGTCCCACCCAAGCTCAGCACTGCGGCGGCAACCCGCGCGCGCAAGGCGTTGGAGACCGCTCGCCGAGCAAGCAGCACGGCCGAGACGAATGCCAATGCGATTCTTACGGAGCTGCACAAGGCCGAGGCGCAGCTCGAATCACTGCGCGAGCGTCAGGACGGTCTCGACGCCAAGATCGCGGCCCGGCCCGATCGAGCTGCCCTCGAGACCACGATCGCCGGCGCGAAGGCACGGCGCGAGGAGGCCCAGACCGCGCGGGCGGAGATGGCCCGGCACAAGGAGGCCGTCGCCGCCGCGAACGGTCGCGTCGAGACCGCGGAGACGAAGCTCGAAGCGGGCGAACACGCCTACCAGCGTCAGCGCGATGCGGTTGTCGCCGTCGGGTTGACACCGGCGCGCCTCGTCGAGCCGAACCTGCTCGCGCGTTGGCAGGCGTTGGCGCAGTTCGCGGCGGATCATCTGGCGGAGGCCGAGAAGCGCGCCGCGCTCGCCGAGGAACAACACGCGGCTCTCACCTCCGAGCGCAGCGAGCTGTTCGGCCGACTGCGAACCCGATCGACCGACGCCGACCTCGACACGCGCGTCACGGCTCTGCCCGATCTCGCCACCGCCGTGACCGGCGCGCACCGCGACGCGGTGCACACCGTCGAACAGGCCGAACAGCTGCTGGCCCGCGTCGCCGAGCTCGATCGTGATATCGCGGGGGCGCGCGCCGACGAGCAGGTCGCCCAGACCCTGGGCCGCCTGCTCGATCGTGGACACTTCCGGCAATGGATCGTCGACGAAGCGCTCCGGGGACTCGTCGACGGCGCGTCGGCGGTGCTCCGCCAGCTCTCGTCCGGTCAGTACTCGCTGGCCGTCACGCACGACTCCGATCTGCTCGTCGTCGACCACGTCAACGCCGACGAGACCCGGTCGGTCAACAGCCTGAGCGGGGGTGAGACGTTTCAGGCGTCGCTCGCGCTGGCGCTGGCCCTCGCCGACCGGGTCAGCGAGCTCGCGGGCAACACGACCGAGCCCCTCGAATCGATCTTCCTCGACGAGGGCTTCGGCTCGCTCGATCCCGAGACGCTCGATGTCGTCGCGGGAACGATCGAGTCGCTCACTCGCGAAAATCGCATCGTCGGTGTGGTCACGCACGTGCGCGAGCTCGCCGATCGCATGCCGGTGCGGTTCCGCGTGCGGAAGGAATCGGGTACGTCCGGCGTCACGCGCGAGGAGTCATGAGGTTCACGATCGATCCCTGGGACCCGACGTACGGCTCGAGCGTGGAGTCCGAGCTCGTGCAATCGGCGATCGAAGCCGAGATCACGATCGAGGTCCCCGCCGAGCTCTGGGCGCCCCGCGATCCGCCCGCGCAGACCGCGATCCCGAAGGCCGTCGTCTTCGTCGACGGTGTCCGCCGTGTCGAGGCACGCGCGTGGATCGAACAGAACGAGACGGCGGTGCCGGGCATCTTCGCTTCGTACGCGGCGGGCGCGGTGCGCTGCGACGGGGTCGCCAAGGTCGTCGACCCCATGGTCGGGCGAGGCGTGTTCGCACCAGGGGATGGCCTGGGCGACATCGACACGCGGCACGGCCGCTTCGTCGCGCATCCGACCGACGACGCGACTCCTCAGAAGCTCATGAAGTCGCTGCTGGCCGCGATGGCCGATCTCGAGGTACGAGTCGCCGAACGCGCTCGACGCGCCGGCGACGAGTTGCTGCTCCTCGACGGTCCGCTGAAGCATCGGCGCCACGTGCCGCACGCGGTCGGAATCGTCAAGACACACGACGTGAAGTACCTCGAACCCGCGCAGGATCGCATCGTCGGCGCGCTCGAGTCCGGGCAACGAACGCCGGTGTTTCGCGTCGATGCGCAACCGTTCAGCCGCTACTCGTGGTATGTCCGGCTGCCCGGCCCGCCGGGTGGACCGTGGGCCGGCATCGTGCGCTGCGAGGCGACCGGCGCACTCGCACCAGGAGACGTCGTCGAAGTTGCCGACGTCGTTACCTCCGTACTCCCGCCCTACGCGTCGGCTCCGCACAAGGACACCCGGGCGCCGCAAAACCTGTATCCGATCGGCGGTCTCGAGCGCGAGCTGCGCCACCGGCTCGGCGATGCGGCCGTCGTCTATCGCGCGCTGCGCCGGGCCAGCTCCGTCACCACGTCTGCTGCGTAGGCGACACCCGAAACGAGCAGAACTATGGAGGCGGCGGCGGGAATCGAACCCGCGTGAAAGGTTTTGCAGACCTCTGCCTGTGCCACTCGGCTACGCCGCCGGAGCGTGCAATCCTACCCGAGGGCTTCGATTTCCTCTGCCGCCGTTACCCGTCGCGTTCCGCGCCGTGCACCGCGGCGCGACACGTCCCGCACGTCGCCGGCCTCGGGGCTCGACCGCTACAGTCGCCGCTTCGACCGCATACCTCGGGGAGCTCTGGATGACCGTCCGGGTGTTGGGCGTCGGGGCCGCCGCGCCGGAACTGCGCCTGCGCGCCGCCGACGTCGGCGCCGCATGGGGCCGCGGCGGCCGCGGCGAGGTGGCAGTCTGCGCGCCCGATGAGGACACGTTGACCCTCGCGTGGCAGGCCGCCGATCGCGCGCTCGCCGCCGCCGGGGTCGAGTCCGGTCAGATCGATGCCCTCTACTGGGGAACGAGCCGGCCACCGTTCGCCGAGGGCCCGAGCTTCGCGTTCCTGGCCGCCTCGCTGAGCTTGGCGGCGACGGTCGGGGGCGCGCTCTGCGCGGGATCCACGCACGCGGGCATGGAAGCCCTCGCGGCGGGCACCGACGCGATCTCGGCCGGCTCCGCGCGCGTCGCGCTCGTCATCGCGTCCGACGCGTTGCGGCCCGGCCCCGGAACCGGCTTCGAAGCGCGCTGCGGCGCCGGCGCGGCCGCGCTCGTCCTGGCCGTCGACGGTCCCGTCACCGCGACGATCGGCGCGCGAGTCACGCGTACACGGCCGTTCCTCGACCGCTACCGCGGCGACGGCGAGGTCGACAACCGCGACATGTACGACGCCCGGCTCTTCCGGGAGCAGATTTTCCTGCCGGTCGTGCGCGATGTCGCCGAGAACCTCGCGGCGTTCGACGTGCGCGCGTGGTCGCTGCCCGACCCCGACGGCCGGCTCGGAGCCGTGCTGGCGCGCGACGTGCGCGCGCCCATCACGACATCGAGCACGATTTACGGCGCGATCGGCGACGCGGGTGCGGCCGCCGCGCTGCTCGGCGGTATCGCCGCGCTCGACGCGGCCGGGCTCGTCGCGATCGTCGGCACCGGAGGCGGGCGCACCACGGGCGTGCTCGTCAATGCCGAAACGCCTGTCCCCGGCGCCGCCCTCACTGCGGACGCGATCTCCGGCGGCCGGCCGGCGAGCTACGCCGAAGCGTTGCGCGCACGCGGACAGCTGCGGCCGGTGGGTGAGACGATCCCGATGGGCGTCCCGCCCGAGAGCGCGATGTTCGTGCGCGGCGCGGACGAGATGCTCGGACTGCTGGGAGGCCGGTGCGTCGATTGCGGCACGATCAGCACACCGCCGTCGATCCATCCGCATTGCATCAACTGCGGCGGCCCGAAGCTCGAGCCGGTGGCGCTGGCGCGTCACGGCCGCGTGCACACGTTCGTCGTCAACCAGACGATGCCGGCCCCGTTCGTCGCGCCGTTGCCGATCGTGGTGCTCGACATGGACGACGGCGCCCGCTTGATGCTGCAGGCGATCGGCGACGGCTCCGACATCGAGATCGGGCGGCAGGTCGCGCTCGTGCTGCGGAAGTACGCGCACGAGCGCGGCGTTCCCGTCTACGGCTTCAAGGCCCAACCGAAGAAGGAAGTCGCCTCGTGAGTTGGAGACAGTCGTGAGTTGGAACAAGGTCGCCGTCGTCGGGGCCGGACTCATCAAGATGGGCGAGCTGTTCGAGCAGAGCTACGAACAAATGGCCGCGGGCGCGTTCGACGCCGCGGTCGCCAGTGTCGACAAGGGATTCGAACCGCACCAGGTGGATGCCGCGTTCGTCGCTACGCAGCGCGGCACGCTGTGGGGCCAGGAGGGCATCGGCGGCAACACCATCCCGACGGCAATCGGTCTCGCGGGTATCCCGTGCACCCGGATCGAGAACGCGTGCCCCTCCGGTTCCGACGCGTTCCGTGTTGGTGCGATGGCGGTGGCGAGCGGCGTGCACGACGTCGTGCTCGTGATCGGTGTCGAGAAGATGCGCGACAAGTCGTCGGAGGAGGGGTTGCTCTCGCGCGCCGCGGCCGGACATCCGATCTTCACCCGGGGCGAGACGGCACCGGTGCTGTTCGCGCCCTTCGCGACCCGCCACATGCACGAGTTCGGCACCACGCGCGAGATGCTCGCTTCGGTCGCGGTGAAGAACCACTACAACGGCGCGCGCGATCCGTACGCGCATTTCCAGAACGAGATCACGGTCGACGACGTGTTGAAGTCGCCGTCCGTGTGCCATCCGCTGCATCTGCTCGACTGCTGCCCGCAGACCGACGGCGCCGCGGCGGTCCTGCTCGTCAATGCGGAGCGAGTCCGTGAGTTCACCGACAAGCCCGTTTACGCGGCCGGGTTCGGTGTGGCAACCGATCATCCATACCTGCACGAGAAGGACAGCTTCACCGAGATCAAGGTCACACGGATGGCATCGCAGCGCGCGTATGCCATGGCCGGGGTCGGGCCGGGCGACATCGACTGCGCCGAGGTGCACGACTGCTTCACCATCACCGAGATCCTCGACATCGAAGACCTCGGCTTCTTCGACAAGGGAGACGGCGGGCGCGCGAGCCTCGAGGGCGACACGTCGCTCACCGGACGCATCCCGGTCAACACCAGCGGAGGCCTGCTCGCGAAAGGGCACCCGATCGGTGCCACCGGCGTCGCCCAGATCACCGAGTGTTGGTGGCAATTGCGCGGCGAGGCCGGCGAGCGTCAGGTCGAGACCCGAAACGGCTACGCCCTGCAACACAATGCGGGCGGGCGCGGCTCGGGCGTCGCCGTCGTCAACATCCTGACGAACCGAACGGACACGTCATGACCCAGACCGACCTCCGCGTCGAGCGCGACACCGACGGCGTGGGCCGCATCGTGCTCGATCGTCCGGAGGCGAAGAACGCGCTGACGATCGGGATGCGCGACGGCATCATCCACGCGATCCGAGAGTTCCGCGTCGACCCCCTCGTGCGAGTGGTGCTCATCACCGGAGAGGGCGACGCGTTCTGCGCCGGCATGGATCTCTCCGCCTCGACCGTTTCGCAAGCCGCCGAACCCGGATTCAACCCGCGAACGACGTCGGAGGCGCTGCGGGCCGGCGTGCAGAACTTCATCCGCGAGCTCTGGGAGCTGGACAAGCCGACCATCGCCGCAGTGAACGGAGCGGCCGTCGGGCCCGGCGCCCATCTCGCGCTCGCATGCGATTTCGTGTTCGTCCATCCCCGCACGCGCTTCATCTGGTCGTTCGCGAAATGGGGACTCGTTGCCGACGCCGGCGGCGCGTACCTCCTTCCTCGCCTCGTCGGCCTGGCCCGCGCCAAGGCGATGCTGCTGCTCGGTGAGGGCGCCACCGGCGCGGAGGCCGTCGACCTCGGGCTCGCGTACCGGTGCGTCGACGACCCCGACGCATTGCTGAGCGAGGCGGTTGCGGTGGCGCACAAGCTCGCCGCGGGCCCGACCCGTTCCCTCGGACTCTCGAAGCGACTGCTCAATACTTCGTTCGAATCCGATCTGCCGAGCTCGCTCGAGCTCGAGGCGCATTTCCAGGCCCTCGCCACGTCGTCGCCCGATCTCGTCGAGGGCATGGCCGCGTTCCGCGACAAGCGCGACGCGAAGTTCACCGGCGAGTGAGCGAGCTCGGCCGCATCCAGCGAGTCGCCGCGTACAACCTCTGTCTCGACTCCGACGATCGCTTGCTTGTGGTCCGTCTGTCGGCGAGAACCGAGGCGCCGGGATCGTGGACGTTGCCGGGTGGCGGCGTGGAGTTCGGCGAGCATCCCGAGGCCGCGGCGCGGCGAGAGCTCCGCGAGGAGACGGGACTGGTCGGGCAGACCGCAGAGCTTCTCGCCGTCGACTCCGTGCACCGCGCCGCGCGCAACGGCGGAGACGAGTTCGACTACCACGCCATCCGCATCTTCTACCGGACCACGATCGTGGGCGGTGAGCTCGCGCACGAGGCCGACGGATCGACTGACCAAGCCGCGTGGTGCACACGCAGGGAGCTGGCGACGATGCCACTCGTCTCGACGAGCGAGCTCGGCGTGCGGCTGGCCTACGCGCCCTCCTAACCTGACGCGCTCGTCAGCAATTGCTTCATCCCCCAGTCACGCACGAATGAGGAGTTCGCAGTGGGTCTGTTCGACGGAAAGGTCGCGATCGTCACCGGCGCCGGGCGCGGCATCGGCCGCACCCACGCGTTGCTCCTTGCGTCCGAGGGCGCGGCCGTCGTCGTGAACGACCTCGGAGGAACGAGTGGCGGAGAGGGTGCCGATGCCACCCCGGCCCAGCAGGTGGTCGACGAGATCGAAGCGTTGGGCGGCCGGGCGATCACGAACTACGACAGCGTGTCGTCGTGGCGCGGCGCGGAGGCGATGGTGCAACAGGCCGTCGACGGGTTCGGCGGACTCGACGTGCTCGTGAACAACGCCGGGATCCTGCGCGACAAGATGAGCTTCAACATGGACGAGGCCGAGTGGGATCAGGTCATCGACGTCCATCTGAAGGGTCACTTCGCCACTTCGCGTTTCGCGGCCTCCTACTGGCGCGCCCGCTCGAAGGAGACGGGCGAGCCGGTAAACGCAAAGATCGTGAACACCGCGTCGGAGTCGGGGCTGTACGGCAACGCAGGGCAGGCCAACTACGCGGCCGCGAAGGCTGGTATCGCGTCGATGACGATCGTGATGGCGCGCGAGCTCGAGCGAACCGGCGTCCGCGTGAACGCGATCTGCCCGGTGGCGCGCACCCGCCTGACCGAGAGCGTGGCGGGCGATTTCATGAACCCCAAGGAGGGCGAGTTCGACCGGTTCGCGCCGGAGAATGTCTCAGCGGTCGTGTGCTGGCTCGCGTCCGACCTCGCGGCCGGCGTCACCGGGCAGGTCGTCAAGGTCATGGGCGGTCAGGTGCAGCTGCTTCGTGGTTGGCGACCGATCACCGAGGCCACCGACGACAAACCGTGGACGATCGCGTCGATCGACGCCGCCGCGCCCGAGCTGTTCGCCAAGTCGGCCAAGGGAACGCCGCCGTTCATGCCCAACGTCGGAGACATCTGAGCCCCGCGCCGCGCCGCAAGCAAGGCAATAGGCTCGGCACCGATGAGCATCGACCTTCCCGGCACCGATCTCGCGCTCGACGACATCCGCCTCGGAGACATCGAGCAGTGGATGCGCCCCGACCGCGAGGGAATTTTCGCCAAGCTGCGCGCGGAGCGACCGGTGTCGTTCCACGAGGAGCCGGTTCCCCCGCCCGACTTGGGCTTCGACTTCCCGCAGGGACCGGGATTCTGGGCGCTCACTCGCTACGCGGATGTCATGCAGGTGTCGCGCGACCCCGACTCGTTCCATTCCGCGCCGACGTCGACGGTCGGCGACATGCCCGCCGAGATCGCGGAGTGGCTCGGTTCCATGATCAACATGGACGCTCCGAAGCACACCAAGCTGCGCTTGATCGTGAACCGGGGCTTCACGCCGCGGCAGGTCGCGCGCATCGACGACTCGGTACGCGAGCAGGCGACGGAGATCGTCGAGCGCGTCGCGCCGATGGGCGAATGCGACTTCGTGAGGGAGATCGCCGCCGCACTCCCGCTGCAGATCATCTGCGACATGATGGGCATACCACGCGAGGACACCCAGCAGATCTTCGACCTCACGAATACGATCCTCGGTGTCGGCGATCCCGAGTACGTCCAGACGATGGAACAACTCATGGCCGCCGGCATGGGCCTGTTCCAGTACGGCATCGCGCTCGCGCAGGACCGACTCGACAACCCGCGCGACGACATCACGACCCAGCTGATGCAAGCCGAGGTCGAGGACGAGAACGGCAAACACCGCCTCACCACCGCTGAGCTCGGTTCCTTCTTCCTCTTGTTGGTCGCCGCAGGCAACGAGACCACGCGCAACGCCATCAGCCACGGCATGCGCGCGCTGACCGACCACCCCGATCAGCGCAAGGTCTGGACGTCCGACTTCGAGACGGTCTCGCCCACCGCGGTCGAGGAGATCGTCCGCTGGGCGACACCGGTAATCAACTTCCGCCGCACCGCGACGCGCGACGTCGTCGTCGGCGGGCAGGAGGTGAAGACGGGCCAGAAGGTCGTGATGTTCTACAACTCGGCCAACCGCGACGAGCGAGCGTTCGACGACCCGTACCGGTTCGACGTCACGCGCACACCGAACGAGCATCTCGGTTTCGGTGCCGGCGGCCCCCACTTCTGTCTCGGCGCCAACCTTGCCCGTCGTGAGATCAAGGTGATGTTCGAAGAGCTGTTCCGCCGCCTGCCCGACATCGAAGTGAGCGGCGAGCCCGACTACCTCCAGAGCGCGTTCATCCACGGCATCAAACGCATGCCGTGCCGGTTCACAAAAGCCCGCGCCTGACTGATCCCGCAGCCTGAGGAATACGCATCTGCGAGCCG
>JAUZEM010000116.1 GCA_030839005.1 Actinomycetota bacterium
TGAACGCCTCATGCCGGCGGATGTAGACGAAGAGCACCGCGAGGCCGACGACGGTGAACTCCGAGTTCCAGTACGTCCACGAGACGACCGTCGACAGCAGGTGCCGCTGGTCGACGAAGTTCTGGAACGTCAGCTCGTACAGGCGATGGGTGAAGCGGATCTCGAGGTCGAAGACCTTCTGACCGTTACTGAACGCCTTCGCAGGGTTGCGGTCGGCGATCCCGCGGGCCAACTGGTACAGCACGGCGAAGCCGAACCAGATCCCCAACTGGAGACCGAGATCCGACCAACCACGCGGCAAATGACGCCGCCCTGCTGCGACCATTGCAGACACTCAGCGTGATTCTAGAGGCAGTTCCGGAGGCTGGGAATCCACCCTCAGGAGGAGATTTCCGCAGATTCCGGGGCTGAGGCCCGCCAAAGGCAGGCCTCAGCCCCGTTGCCGCGGGTCGAGCTAGGGGTAGGAGACGACGTTCTCAGGCGTCGTGTCGGCGTTGTTCGGGGCGCCGACGTCGTTGATCACGTGGTCGATCGTGCCGTGGCGCGTGATCGACAGGTCGAGCAGATCGTGCATCTTCACGCCCGGGGTGACGGGCACCTCGAAGGCGCGGCTCGCGTGGATCGTGGGATCGACGTTGAAGAAGCAGTAGCTGCCGAGACCCCACGCTTCGTGTGTCTTGACCGAGTCGGCGACTTTGTACGCGGCCCACCCGAGGACACCGTCGTGCTGCCACGCAGCCTGGTTCGGCGGGTCGTACGGCATCTCGTTCTGGAACATCACCGTCTTGCCGTTCTCGCCGGACCAGATCACGTTGTACTTCTGGAAGTGCTCGACGAAGAGGCCGGTTGCGACGACGTTGTCGCCCGTGACCTCGACTCCGGTATCGGCCGTGTTCGTCGTCCAGCCGACACCGTTTCCGTGGTCGGCCCGCCACGCCCAGATGTCGTCGAGGATCGTGTTGTCGCGGCCGACCGAGAGAGCCGTGACGGCCTTCCCGACGTGTGGGCCGCCGATGCGGAAGAACACATCGTGGAGCGCGCCCGGGTCGCTCGGGTCGGTCGACGCCTGGTGCACGTCGCTCTGACCCTGCGGCCGCCGGTCGCCGTACTGCAGAAGCGTCGGCGACGTGGTGTCGCCGGCATCGAAGATGAGGCCGGAGATCTCGACACCCGGGACGTCGGCCACCGTCATCGGGATGACGCCGTCCTCCGCCGTTAGCGTCGCCATCCCGAGCCCGAGCACGATCGTGTCGGCGCGCTTGACCTTGATCGTCTTGTCGATGTCGTAAACGCCGGGCGTGAAGATCAGGTTCTGTCCAAGCGAGAGCGCGTTGTTGATCGCCTGGATGCTGTCCGTCGGCTTCGCGATGAAGAAGCTCTCGATCGGGAGCGAGTGGCCAGGGGTCTGGCCGCTCGTCCAGGTCGCTCCGGTGCTATCGGTCTGCGCGTCGGGGACGTAAACGTTGAAGTGCTGATTCGCATCGACGTACAGGAACGGCTTCTCGCGGGACGCCGGATTGGTCGCCAGTGTCGTGTACGGCGGGGTCGGGAACGACTGTGCGGGCGCTCCCTCCACACCTGCGAACACCTGGTTCCAGACCGCGTTCGTCCAGATTCCGACCGAGCTGTTCCGCATCAAGTACTGCTGCTGTGAACCGTTGATCACGACTCCGGGCAGAACAGAGTCGGCGATGAACCCGCCGCTCGAGTAGTTCGGCCCCGAGCAGAAGTCGAACAGCGTTGTCAGCCCGCCGTCGATCTGCACGCGTCGCATCGGTGCGGCTTGCGACGCCGCCCAGAATTCGGCGACGCCGTCGCAGCCGCCCTTGGGGCCGGCGTTGATGTGGATCGTCAGGTTCGAGAGGGAGCGCCAGAAGTTCGTCAGCGCGACGCAGAATCCGGTCAGGTCGCATTGGTTGTGAATGTCGACCGTCCCGTTGATCGTCACCTGGCTTGGGAGTGCTCCGAGCCCAGCGACCTCGGTGTAGTAGCCCACGTTGAAATTGAGCGGGCTCGACACGCCGTAATTGCCCGGCTTGAAGAGCAACGCGTACCTCTCCGAGCCGAACTCATTCGACTTCTGCTGGGCCGCGATCGGGTCGACGATCGCTTTGATCTGAGCCGTCGTCATGCTCGGATCGAGGATCTTGACGTTCGGGCCGAAGTCGGGAACGGCGGCGGTCATCCTCAGGCTGTGCGCAGACGCGCCGGCTGCGCCGGCGACGATCAACGCGAGCGCGGTCGCAAGGACGACGCCGCGTGCGAGCGAAAGCATGTGAACCTCACTTGTCGGGGTGGCTGGGCGTGTGCTCGAGGAAGCCCCCGGATGGGCGCGCCGTGGGTTTCACGCTCCCGTTGTCTTCCTCGCCCTGGCGTTATTGCAAACGCCGGGGCGAGTTGTCAAAGCATCAGCCGCCGATGTAGGACATCTCGACCTTGTCCAGCTCGGCCGTCGCGGCCGAGCGCAGGTCGGAGTAGCGATCGGCGCGGCCGCCCCAGACGGTGCGCACGGCGGCTTCGAGATCCTCGTCGGGAGCACCGCCGCGGATCAACGCCCGCAGGTCATGGCCTCGCACTGCGAAGAGGCACGTGAAGAGCTTTCCCTCGGCCGAGAGACGGGCCCGCGTGCAGTCGCCGCAGAACGGTTGCGTGACCGAGGCGATCACGCCCACCTCGCCGTTTCCGTCCTTGTACCGCCAGCGTTGGGCGACCTCGCCGCGGTAGAGCGACTCGGCCGGCTCGACGCCGAATGCGTCATCGAGCCGCGCAACGATCTCCTTCGCAGGCACGACGTCGTCGAGGCGCCACCCGTTTGTGTGTCCGACGTCCATGTACTCGATGAAGCGCAACGTGTGGCCGCGCTCGCGGAAGAAGGCTGCCAGCGGCACGACCTGGTCGTCGTTCACCCCGCGTTTGATCACCGCGTTGACCTTCACCGGCAGACCGGCCGCGGACGCAGCGTCGATCCCGTCAAGCACGCGCTCGACGGAGAAGTCGACGTCGTTCAGCGCCCGGAAGATCGCGTCGTCGAGCGAGTCGAGGCTGACGGTGATACGGCGCAGCCCCGCGTCCGCGAGCACTTGGGCCTTCTGGGGGAGAAGCGAGCCGTTGGTCGTCAGCGTCAGGTCGACGTCGAGCTCGGCAAGTTGTGCGATCAGGCGCTCGAGGTCGCGGCGCACGAGGGGCTCGCCGCCGGTGATGCGGAGCTTCTTGAC
>JAUZEM010000148.1 GCA_030839005.1 Actinomycetota bacterium
TCGCGTCGCGAGCTCGCACGGGGAGTCGGAGCAGCCCGGCGTCGATGAGCTCGAGCGCGACGCCCTCGGGTATCCGTTGCTCCAGAGAGAGCGTTGGGCGCACGCCGGCGCTCGTAGCGACTTCATAGGCACGATGGAGAGGGAATTGGGCCCGGACGGGATGGTCGCGCGCGTCAAGCGGCTCGACGCGGAGGACCCCGGATACTTCGTCGAGTGGCAGCGACTCAGGATGGCTGAGCGCGAGGCCCGGGAATCCGGAGATCACCGCGGCGCCGCGTAACGCCTTCGGCGTCCATGCGGTTGACGATGGGCAGGATGTACTTGCGCGACGTTCTCAACAGGTCGCGCACGTCGGCGATCGAGATCGACTCTCGTTGCACGACCAGCCGGCCGATCCGCTCGCGCGCGTCGTCGAGCGCGCTCGTGGCGAAGACGATGCCGTCGAGCTCGACGATTGCCCCCTCTCGCACGAGCGCACGCACGAGTGAGAGCGACGCACCGACGTCGGCGGGCGCCGGCGGTGCGTGCGGCGAGGCTGCGAGCGCGTCGAGGAGCTTGCGGGCAGCCGGATCCTCGAGGACCCCGGCCTGGCGCGCATCCCGAACGATGTCGCGCTCGATCACCAACGCCGGATCGCCGGCCAGGGCCGCGCGGAGCCGCGCCGCGTCGATCCCGCACGCCGCGGCCACCGTCGAAAGCATCGCGCGGCCGACTTCGACCATCTCGCCTGCGCGGGCGCGCACCCGGGCGAGAGTCTCGGGGGCAACCAGCCAGGATCCGGCCGCGGCCGCATAGCCGTCGGCCGCGTGCTCGTCACCCGCCAGCCGCGCCATCTCGGCGCGTGTGCACCACGGACGAGCGGCGAGGACGCGCGCGCCGAGCGGGAGGCGGAGACGCTCGGCCGCATCCAAGGTTCGGCGAGCAGGAGCGACGTCGAGCACCTCGGCGCCCGCAACAGTTGTCTGCGCTCCCGGCGAGCGCAGCACGAGCCGGTCGCCGGGTGCGAGGGGCAGCGGCGTCGTCAGGATCAGTCGTCCGAACTTGCCCTCGTCGTCGAGGACTCGTAGCCGGGCGAGCTGTTCGCCGGAGCCCGCATGCGCGTGCACGGTCGCGCGTCTCGGAAGTGATCGGCCGGGTAGAACGCGCAGCCGGACGTCGACCGTATCGACGACCGCCCACTGGCCCGGAGTCACGACTGCCAACCCGCGCTCGAGGTGCGTGTGATCGACATTCGCCAGGTTGAGTGCAACCCGACTCCCCGGTGTCACGCGATCGAGCTGTTCGTGATGCGATTCGATCCGGCGGATGCGAGCCCGCCGGTCGCCCGGCTCGAGCGCCACCTCCTCGTCGCGCGCGAGCGCCCCGCCCGTGAGCGTGCCGGTCACGACCGTTCCCGCGCCCTTCGCCGCGAACACGCGATCGACCCACAGGCGCGGTCGCCCGACGTCGCGGGGCGGCGGCGCGTTCTGCAGTACGGCGTCGAGCGTCGCGCGCACGTCGTCGAGGCCGCGAGCGAGCACCGAATCGACGACGACAACCGGCCAGCCGGTGCGCTCCGCGACCTCGAGTTGCGCGAGCTCGCGCGTCTCGTCGTCGACCAGCGCCGCCTTGGTGAGCGCGACCATGCCGTGGCGCACGTCGAGCAGGTCGAGGATCTGCATGTGCTCTTCGGTCTGCGGCATCCAGCCCTCGTTCGCCGCGACCACCAGTAACGCGACGTCGACCGCCCCGGCGCCGGCGAGCATGTTTTTCACGAAGCGCACGTGGCCGGGAACGTCGACGAAGCCGACGACCTGTCCGGATGGGAGTGTGCAGAACGCGAAACCGAGGTCGATCGTCAGCCCGCGCTCCTTCTCCTCCGGGAACCGATCCGGATCCGTGCCGGTGAGCGCCAGGACGAGGGACGACTTCCCGTGGTCGACGTGGCCGGCCGTCGCGACGACCCTCATTGTGTATGACGGTCGGTAGCGCGCAACGCGGCGGCGAGCCGCGCGTCGTCGAGCGGGTCGACCGTGCGTAGGTCACACACGACGCGGTCGTCTTCCACTCGCGCGACGATGCGCGCCGCCCGGAGTCGAGCAGTGAGGTCGTTGACCGAACGGGGCTCGACCGAGACGCCGCACGACGGGATGGTGAGTCCCGGCAACGTTCCGCCGCCCGCGACCGCTTCGGTGTCGACGACCTTCGTACCCGGAGCTTCGGCGGAGATGACCTCCGCGCGCACTCGCAGTGCATCGACGGGCTCGCACGCCATGCGCCAGAACGGGATCGCCGTCGCGTCCCCCTCGAGGTACGCGTGCGCGACCGCCTGGAGCCCCGCGAGTGTCAGCTTGTCGGCGCGCAGCGCGCGCGCCAGCGGATGTGTCTTCAATCGATCGATGAGCGCGCGGCGGCCGACGATGATCCCCGCTTGTGGTCCACCGAGGAGCTTGTCACCGGAGAAGGTGACGAGCGCCGCGCCCGCCTCGATGCACTGACGCACTCCGAGCTCGTCGCGCAGCCAGGACGGTCGTTCTCGCAGCCATGGTGTCGTCTCGTCGAGCAGGCCGGAGCCCGCGTCGACAATCACCGGTTCGTCGAAGCGGGCGAGCTCGGCGACCGGCGTCGACGAGACGAAACCGGTCATGCGGTAGTTCGACGCGTGCACCTTCAACACCAGCGCGACGTCTTCCGAGCGCGCGCGCTCGTAATCGCTCAATCGGGTTCGGTTCGTCGTGCCCACCTCGATCAGGCGGGCGCCGGTCTCGGCGAGGATCTCGGGCACACGGAAGCCCCCACCGATCTCGACGAGCTCGCCGCGCGACACCACGACTTCGCGGTCGCGCGCGAGCGCCGCACGCGTCAGGACGACCGCGGCCGCGTTGTTGTTGACGACGATTCCTGATTCCGCGCCGCAGGCGCGCGCGAGCAAGCTGCCGGCGTGCTCGTGGCGCGATCCGCGCGTGCCCTCGGCCAACCGGTATTCGAGGTTCGTGGCACCGGAGGCGTCCCCGACTGCCGCGATCGCGCGGTCGCCCAACGGCGCCCGTCCGAGGTTCGTGTGCAGCAGCACGCCCGTGGCGTTCACG
>JAUZEM010000151.1 GCA_030839005.1 Actinomycetota bacterium
CGGTCCCGACGCAGATCGCGGGAGCGCTCGCCCTCGACTTCGGCGCGGAGATGGAGCACCGGGTCGCGACACTTGTCGAGGAACGTGGGCGGCTGTTCGCCGCACTCGCGGCGACCGACGGCATCCAGGTCTGCCCGTCGGGCGCCAACTTCCTCTTGTTCCGGGTCGCCGGTGACGCCCACGAGCTGTGGAAGCGACTCCTGGCGCGTGGCGTTCTGGTGCGCGATTTCTCGTCGTGGCCGAGGATCGAGGGATGCCTCCGAGTTACGGTCGGCACGCCCGGAGAGAACGACGCCTTCCTCGCCGCACTGGGCGAGGCCCTTCCGGAGGTCGTGACATGACGAGCAGGACGAACCCGACCGAGTTGCGACGGGAGACGAAGGAAACGACCGTCGCGTTGTCCCTCACGATCGACGGCTCGGGCGCGACGAGCGTCTCGACCGGTATTCCGTTCTTCGACCACATGCTCGAACAACTCGGCAAGCACGCCGGATTCGACCTGCGGATCGAGGCGAAGGGTGATCTCGACGTCGACCTGCACCACACGGTCGAAGACGTCGGGATCGTGCTCGGCAACGCGTTGCGTGACGCGCTCGGCGACAAGCGGGGCGTGCGCCGGTTCGCGAACGCTCTGGTCCCGCTCGACGAGGCGCTGGTGCAGGTCGCGCTCGACCTCTCCGGTCGACCGTTCCTCGTCTACGCGGTCGACCCGATCTCCGAATGGATCGGCACGTTCGATCCGCAGCTCGCCGAGGAGTTCTGGAAGGGATTCGTCGACGGCGCGCGCGTCACGCTGCACCTCCGGAGTATCAGCGGCAAGAACGGTCATCACGTGATCGAGGCATCGTTCAAGGGTGTCGCCCGCGCGTTGCGCGACGCCGTGACGGTCGATGGCGACACCGTGCCCTCGACGAAGGGCACGTTGTCGTCGTGAGTGGGCCGCGCATCGCGGTCGTCGACTACGGGATCGGGAATCTGCGATCGGCGGAGAAGGCGCTGCAACACGTCGGAGGCGATGCCGGTTTGACCTCGGACGCGCGCGAGATCGAGCGGGCAGATGCAGTTGTGCTCCCGGGCGTCGGCGCGTTCGGTGCCTGCATGCAGGCGCTGCGCGCGGCCGGCCTGGAACCCGCGACGAAGTCGGCCGCCACCGACGGACGGCCGTTCCTCGGCATCTGCATCGGCATGCAGATGTTGTTCGACGGCAGCGACGAGACGCCCGACCTCACGGGACTGGGCGTCGTGCCCGGGCGCGTGTCGCGGCTGCCCAAGACCGTTCGGCTTCCGCAGATGGGTTGGAACACGCTCGACGTCACGGCCGGTTCGCGGTTGGGCGCACATCTCCCGGATCCGGCGTGGTTGTACTTCGTCCACTCCTACGCGCCCGAACCCGAACGCGACGGCGTCGTGGCCGCGTGGTGCGACTACGGCCGGCGGTTTGCGGCGGCCGTCGAGATCGGCCCGCTCTGGGCGACGCAGTTCCATCCCGAGAAGTCGGGAGAGGTGGGGATGCGCATGCTGCGCAACTTCGTGGAGGCGGTCGCGAGTCCGGCGGAGGGCTGATGGACCTCTATCCCGCGATCGACCTTCGTTCCGGAAAAGTCGTGCGCCTGGCGCGGGGCGACTACGAGCACCAGACCGTCTACGACGACGACCCGGTCGGGGTCGCGCGCCGGTTCGACGCGGCCGGCGCGCGCTGGATCCACGTGGTCGACCTCGACGCGGCACGCGACGGCGGGAATCCGAATCTCTCGGTGATCGAGGCGATCTGCGCGAACGTGGGGGCCCGGGTGCAGACGGGCGGGGGCGTCCGCACCATCGACGACGCGAGCGATCGGTTCGCGGCCGGTGTGGCGCGTGTGGTCGTCGGCAGCGCAGCCGTCGAGCATCCGGAGATCGTCGGGGAGTTGAGCGTGCTCCACCCCGGCCAGGTCGCCGTGGGGCTCGACGCGCGAGGTCGCGATGTCGCGATCCACGGTTGGGCGGATGCGACCGGTGTCGACGTCGTCGGACTGGCCCGCCGGTTCGACGAGACCGGGATCGGCGCGCTGGTCGTCACCGACATCACGCGTGACGGCATGCTTGCCGGACCCGCGCTCGACCAGCTCGCGGCCGTGCTCGCGGCCGTGTCCGTGCCCGTGATCGCAAGTGGTGGAGTTGCCTCGGCCGACGACCTGCGCGCGCTGGCGGCCTTCGAGGTCGAAGGCAAGCGCCTGGCCGGCGCGATCGTCGGTCGGGCCATTTACGAGAGCCGCTTCACCGTGGAGGAGGGGATTGCCGCGTGCTCGCCGTCCGCGTGATCCCGTGCCTCGACGTCGACGCAGGACGCGTTGTCAAGGGCGTCAACTTCGTCGGCATCCGTGACGCGGGTGATCCCGTCGAGCTCGCGGCACGTTACGACGCAGACGGCGCGGACGAGCTGGTTTTCCTCGACATCACCGCGTCGAGTGACGCACGCGACACGATGTTGCACGTCGTCGAGCAGGTCGCGGACGAGGTGTTCATCCCGTTCACGGTCGGCGGGGGAGTCCGCAGCGTCGAGGACGCGCGGCGCCTGCTGCGCGCCGGCGCCGACAAGGTTTCGTTCAATACCGCGGCCGTCAACGATCCCGATCTCGTGCGCGCGGGTGCACAGGAGTACGGAGCGCAATGCATCGTGGTGGCGATCGACGCCCGGCGCCGGGCTGACAGCGGGTGGGAGGTGGTGACGCACGGCGGCCGGACGCCGACGGGGCTCGACGCCCTCGCCTGGGCCGAACGGGTCTGCTCGCTCGGGGCGGGCGAGATCCTCGTGACGTCGATGGACCGGGACGGCACGAAGGCCGGCTACGACATCGCCTTGCTCCAGGCGATGGGCGATGCGGTCGACGTCCCGATCATCGCGAGTGGCGGGGTGGGAACCCTCGAGCACCTCTATCAGGGGGCGGCGGCCGGTCGGGCCGGCGCCGTGCTCGCCGCGTCCATCTTCCATTTCGGACAGCACACGATCGGCGAGGCAAAGGCCTACCTGGCCGGGCGCGGCGTCACGATCCGGCCGTGATCCGGCCGTGATCCGGCGGCGAGCGGGCTGTCAGACGACCGTCAACCGCTGTTGACCGAACCGTGACGGGAGGTGGTTTCTCACGGGGCCGGGGTGGAGTACCGTCTGGCTACCAAGTGCTCGGGCTCGGGCCCGGCACGTGCGTAGGAGGTGCCCATGGCCGAACCTCACTACCTCGGGAGCGACGCATCGCTTCCCGGAACCGTCGGCGCAGTCGACGACCACTTCTTCCGCCGATACCGAAGCCTGCTCGACGCCGAGGACGCGGCGTTCGACGAGCTCGAGCATGCTTACGAAGACGGCGATCGTGCCTCGTACGAGTCGGATCTCGCGCTGTGGCACACCGCGATCGAACGACGATCGAGCTTCCTCGCGACGCACGGCCTGTCGGCGAGCCCGCTGCGCGTCTAGCGATCGGGCTCTCCCGCGAACCGTCCGTCAGGAGGGCGCGGTCAATCCAACCACGAAGTCGCCGACGAGCGTGACGACGCGCTCGGTACGACCCACGAAGAAATGGCTCGCGCCGGCGACCGTCTCGATCCGCGTCGACGCCCACGCGTTCGTCGCGGCCGAGATCTCGGTCGGCGCGCGGAATTCGTCGTTCGCCGCGAGCACGAGCAGCTTCGGACGCGGGTCGTGACCCACCGCGTCGTACGCGCGCTCCGGACGAAAACGCAGCGGAGGGGCGATCCCGACCCAACCCGCGACGCGCGGGTCGTCGACTCCGAGCGCGATGTCGGCACCGAACGACCAGCCGATGAGTGAAAGGGGACCGTCGACCGCGACCGCGACCGCGACCGCGGCCTCGGTCGCGGCGTCGAGAGCGGCCGCGACGTCGAGCGGCTCGTCCCGGCCCTCCGCGTAGGAGCCCTCGCTTCCCTCGACGCCCCGGAAGTTGAAGCGCAGACATGCGATCCCGCGCTCGGGGAGTGCCTCGAACAGCGCGGAGATGACGATGCTGCGCATCGTGCCGCCGTATTGCGGGTGCGGATGGCAGAGCACCGCGGTTGCGCGCGCATCGGGGGAACCGGCCCATTCCGCTTCGAGGCTCAGCCCGTCGGCGGTGTGCAGCCTCACGCGGTCACGCCGACCGCGTCGCATATGAACGCGAGCACGATCGATTCGTCCCTCCACGCGTCGTACCGGCCGGACGGGCCACCGTGGCCGGCGCCCATCTCCGTGCGCAGGTAGATGGGCTTGTCCGAAGTCGACAGTCGGCGCAGCTTTGCGACCCACTTTGCGGGCTCCCAGTACTGGACGCGCGGATCGTTCAGGCCCGCGGTGACGAGCAGAGCGGGATAGTCCGCGGCATGCACGTTGTCGTACGGCGAATACGCCTTCATGCGCGCGTACGCGTCGGGCTCGCGCGGGTCGCCCCACTCCTCCCGCTCGGTGATGGTCAGCGGAAGCGTCGGGTCGAGCATCGTGGTCACGACGTCGACGAACGGCACTTCGGCGACGATCGCCGCGAAGAGGTCGGGCCGCAGATTCGCGACCGCGCCCATGAGCAGACCGCCCGCACTTCCGCCGCGTGCCGCGAGCCGGGCGGGTGACGTGTACTCGTTCGAGACGAGGTGCTCCGCGCACGCGACGAAGTCGGTAAAGGTATTGACCTTGTGCTCGAGCCGGCCGGCCTCGTACCACGCGCGGCCCATCTCGCCCCCACCACGCACATGGGCGATCGCGAAGACGAAGCCCCGATCGAGAAGGGAGAGGCGCGTGGCGCGAAACGAGGGGTCGGTCGAGAGCTCGTAGGAGCCGTATCCGTACAGCAATGCCGGCGCGGAGCCGTCGATCGGCGTGTCGCGCCGGTGCACGAGCGACATCGGTATCTGGGTGCCGTCCGGCGCGTTCGCCCACAGGCGCGCCGACACGTACTGCGACGGGTCGTAGCCGCCGAGCACCGGCTGGACCTTGACGACCTCGGCCCGGCGACACTCCATGTCGTAGTCGATGTCGGTGACGGGCGCGACGAGCGAGGTATATCCGTATCGGAGCGTGCTCGTCTCGAACTCCGGATTCGGGCCGACCCAGACGCTGAAGACCGGATCCGACATCGCGATCGCGTGCGTGTCGCCGTCGTCGATGCGCATGACGCACAGTCGTTCCAGCCCGTTCGCGCGTTCGCTCAACACGAAGTATTCGGCGAATGCATTCACCGCGTCGAGCTTGACGTCGTCGCGGTGGGGAACGAGCGATTTCCAGCGTTTGCGCCCGGGATCCGTTGACGGAGCCGTGACCAGCTCGAAGTTCCGTGCCTCTCCGCCTTGGTTCGTGACGATCACGAACCGGTCACCGTGTTTCTCGCTCCGGTGGTGGTCGACGGCGTACTCGTGGCCATGATCGCGCGGCGCGATGACTCGTGGTTCCGTCCGGGGC
>JAUZEM010000174.1 GCA_030839005.1 Actinomycetota bacterium
CTCCGGCGTTCCTTTGCGCACCGCCTGTGCGAGCTCACCCAACTCCTCCGCGAGCCACGCGACAGTGGCGTCGATGCCCCGCTGCCGATCGCGCGTCCCGTAGGTGCGGGCCATGAGCGCCTGGAACTCGTCGAGCTCCACGGTCAGGACGGCAGGTCGCGAAACGGCGTGTCCCTGCCCGGTCCCGGCTCCTTCGGCAACCCGAGCACGCGTTCGCCGATCACGTTGCGCTGGATCTGCTCGGTACCGCCACCGATGCGGCTGCTCCACTGGCCGAGGAATTGCTGCTGCCAGTAGCCGTGTTGGATCGCGTCGGCGTCGTAGAGCATCGACTGCGCGCCCTGCAGCTCCATCACGAGGTTGCCGTCGTGCTCCAGCCGGCGGGACGCCGCGAGCTTCAGCACGGAGGCCTCGGGGCCGAGCCCGCCGTCCTTGCGGGAACGTGCTCGCAACCCGAGCCACTTGATGAGCTGGGTCCGCGTGTAGCTCCGGGAGAGCTGCTGGCGCGCGACGGGATCGGCGGTGACGCCACATCGCTGTGCGTGCGCGACGAGGTCGCGGAAGCCGACCCGGCCGCCGCCACCGTTCATGGCCCGCTCGTTCGAGAGCATCGTGTTCGCCGCGCGCCAGCCGTTGCCCGGTTCGCCGAGGCGCATCGCGTCGGGGATGCGTACGTCGGTGAGGAAGACCTCGTTGAAGTGCGACGCCCCGTTGATCTGGCGCAGTGGGCGCACGTCGATACCGGGCGTGTGCATGTCGAGCAGGAACGCGGTGATGCCTTTGTGCTTCGGCGCGTCGGGATCGCTGCGGGCGAGCAGGAGACCCCAGTCGCTGTAGTGCGCGCCCGACGTCCACACCTTCTGACCGTTGACGGTCCACTCGTCGCCGTCACGCTCGGCGCGCGTCCGCAAACCCGCGAGGTCGGAGCCCGCGCCCGGTTCGGAGAACAGCTGGCACCACACGTCGTCGCCGCGCAACATCGCGGGCAGGAAGCGCTCCTGCTGCTCAGGTGTGCCCCACACGATGATCGTGGGCCCGGCCATGCCGATCCCGACTGCGAAGACGCCGACTGCCACGCTGTAGTGCGATTGCTCTTCGTTGAAGATGCGCTGTTGCCATCCCGGTCCGCCGCGCCCGCCCGCGTCGACCGGCCACGTGATCCCGGCCCAACCACCCTCGTAGAGGACGCGCTGCCACTCCTTGCACGCGCCCACGTGGGCGGCGTCGGCATCGGGGCTGCCGTCACCCGGCATGTACGAGTGGTCGGACTGCTCCCCGGCAACCCGTCGCGTCGCGTGCGCGTCCAGCCAGGACCGCACCTCGACCCGGAACGCGCGCTCCTCTTCGGTTTCCTCGAAGTCCACCGTTCAACCGCCCAGCGCGGAGCCGTAGTCGGGGCCGCACCGAAGTTGATGACCGCCGTCGATCCCCAACATCTGACCGGTGACCCAGCTCGACTCCGGACCGGCGAGATAGCGCACGGCGGAAGCGATGTCGTCGACGGTGCCAACACGCGGGACCGGCATGTTCGCGTAATAGCTGTCGAGAATCGGTCCGCCCGCCGTGATGAAGCTCATGAGCTCGGTATCGACGATGCCCGGCTGCACCGCGTTCACGCGAATGTCGTATTGACCCAGCTCGTCGGCCGCGCACTTCACGAGCATCTCGATCCCCGCTTTGCTCGCACAGTACGCGCTCATGAATCGGTGCGTCGTGTGACCCGCGATCGACGACATGCCTACGATCGAGCCGCCGGCGCGCATCATCGCCGGAGCCGCGTGCTTGATGCAGAGGAACGTGCCGACCAGGTTCAGGTCGACCGTTGCCCGCCAGCCGGCGACATCCGACGCCATGATCGGGCCACCGTGCAGCGAGCCACCCGCGCACGCGAAGAGCACATCGAGCGTGCCGGTCGGCGCGGCCGCCGCGGCCACCGCGCGCTCGACGTCGGCCTCGTCGGTGACGTCGCACACGACGTACCGGGCGGTGACACCGGGCGGGGCCGCGGCCGTGATCTCCTGCACGGCTTCGGCGAGGCGCCCCTGGGTGCGGCCCGCGATCGTCACGTGCGCTCCATCCTCGGCGAACCGCCGGGCGCAGCCGAGTCCGATGCCACTGCCGCCGCCGGTGACGAGCGTGGCCATCCCCTCCATGCCGGGCACCGCGCGCCTCAGGAAGCGTCGACGATCGAGATCGCCTGCTTCGGGCAGACCCGGACCGCTTCCTCGCACTTGGCGCGCAGGTCGTCGGGCGGTTCCTCCTGGAGCAGGTACAGGAAGTCGTCCTCCCGCACCTCGAACACCTCGGGCGCGGCGGCCATGCACAACGCGTTGCTCTCGCACTTGTCGAAGTCGACGACAACCCGGAAGCTCATGGGTTCCTCCCGTTCACAATGACGGGCGGCACCGTAGCGCACACCCCTCATTCGGTTTCGAGCGTCGGCGCGGCCTCTGCTAGAAAAACCGGGGATGTTCGACGACCTGCTCGACGCCAACCGGCGCTACCGAACCGAGTTCCACGATCCGGGCGTAGCGGGCGCGGCGGCGAAGGGCCTCGCCGTGCTCACCTGCATCGACTCTCGCATCGATCCGCTTGCACTGCTCGGGTTGCGGGCCGGCGACGCGAAGATCATCCGCAACGCCGGCGCGCGGGTGACCGGCGACGCGCTGCGCTCGCTGGTGATCGCCGTGAATCTGCTCGGCGTGACGCGCGTCTGCGTGGTGCAACACACGGACTGCGCCATGTTCCGCTCGACCGACGACGAGATCCGCGCCCGCATCAGCACGATGCGCGGCGTCGATGCCACGGGTTGGGACTTCCTCACGGGGACCGATCAGCAAGCGACGCTGGGCGACGACCTCGAGCTGATCGCGTCGTGCCCATTGTTGCCGCGCGACCTCCAGGTCGGCGGGTTCGTCTTCGACGTGCACACCGGTGACCTGGTCCGCGTACTGGACGGAGCCGGCCCGCCCTGATCCCGAACGTGCAGGACGCAGCGCGGATGGATCAGCATGTCGACATGGGATTCGACTTTCTCCGTGCGGTCTCCGCCGAGGAGGTCGAAGCGGTGCAGCGCCTGCGCTACGCGGTGTACGTAGAGGAGCTGGGCCGTTACCGCGAGGTCGCCGACCGCGCGAGTCGGAAGTTCGCGGAGCCCGAAGACGACCAGAGCTGGATCTTCTACGCACGCGACGGCGACGAGGTCGTGGCCGCGACGCGCATGACCTGGGGTGGTGAGGGCTTCTCCGCCCGGCAGATCGACCAGTACCAGCTGGCACCGTTCCTCGAGGAGATCCCGCCGGCGTTGATGGCGGTGGGAGAACGCAGCAGCGTCTTGCCCGCCTACCGCGGCACCGGCGTGCTCGACGAGATGATGCAGCACAGTCGGCCGTTCATCGACAGCCACGACCTGCGGCTCGTCTTCGGCTGTTGCGAACCGCATCTTCTGTCGTTGTACCTCGGCA
>JAUZEM010000204.1 GCA_030839005.1 Actinomycetota bacterium
CGCGGAGATGCAGGGTCACCGCGTTCGCGAGCCGCGGTGCCGCGGCCCGGCGTGCTTTCGACAGCGCGCGTGCGGCTCGCTCACCTTCGGTCTGCGCCTTCACGCACGCGGCATCGAGGCGCACGGCCCGCGCGTCGTGCTGTTCGAGCTCCTCGAGGCGTTCGCGCGTTCGAGCCTGGTACTCGACGACGTCGTCGAGCGTGGTCCCGTACTTGCGTCTCAGCTCGCCAAGCTGCGCGCGGCGCGTCTGGACGGCCTGTAACCGTTGCGGATCGGCGACGATCGACTCCTGGGTGGTGCGCACGTCATACGCGGCCTCCTGCATCTCTGCTTGCAGGAGGCGTAGGCGCGAGGCGAGCGCCTCGAACGGCGCGCGCCCGAGCAGTGCCGAGACCGCGGCGCCGAGCGCGTCCTCCCCTGCACCTTCGAGCTCGCGGTAGGCAGTCGCCAGCGCCTCGCCGTGGGCCTCGGCGTCGGCCAGCAGCTCCTCCTCGGCCAGCAACCGCGCGTCCTCGTCGGGGCCGGAGATTGCCGCCGCGTCGATCTCCGCCAGCTGGTAGCGCAGCAGGTCGATCTCACGCGCCCTCGAACGCTCGTCTCCCCCGAGCGACGCGAGCTCGTCGACGAGGCGGCGCCTCTCGGCTCGCGCCGCGCGCAACTCCGCGAGCGCCGCCTGCGCCTTGGCGCCGGCGAAGCGGTCGAGGAGCGTGCGCTGCTCGACGGGCGCGAGCAGAGACTGGTGCGTGTGCTGCCCGTGCAGGTCGACGAAATGCCTTCCGTACTCCGCGAGCTCGGCCACCGTCGCGAGCCGACCGTTCACGTAGCCGCGCGACCGTCCGTCGGCCGGCACGACCCGCGCGAGCACGACCTCGACGTCCCCGTCCTCGAAGCGGCCCTCGACGCGCGCTTCCGCCGCGCCCTCGCGCACCAGTTGCGGATCGGCCCGCCCGCCGCAGAGCAGCTCGAGGGCATCGACGATCAGCGTCTTGCCGGCACCGGTTTCGCCGGTGATGACGGTCAGACCCGGGCCGAGCGTCACCCGGAGCTCGACGATGATCCCCAGGTTCTCGACCCGCAGTTCCGTGAGCATCTCGACTACCGGTCCGGAAGCGAGAACTTCGTCTTGAGGATCTGATGGAAGTCGCGCGGCCGGACGCTGATGAGCCGCAACGGCTCCCGGGCCACGCGGCATCGGACACGATCGCCCGAGCACAGCTCGCCGAGCTCGCGACCGTCGATCGTGAGCGCCACGTTGCGCCCGTTGACCACGACGAACGCGACTTCATCGTGCTCGGAGAAAACGAGCGAGCGATCGAACAACATGTGCGGCGAGATCGGGGTGAGGACGATGCAGCGCAAATCGGGTGACGCGATCGGGCCGCCAGCCGAGAACGAGTACGCGGTGGTCCCGGTCGGCGTCGCGACGATGAGACCGTCGGCCGCGTAGGAGGTGAACGCGCTCCCGTTGATCGACACGTCGAGGTAGATCAGGTGACCGGAGCGCAGTCTCTCGACAACCGTTTCGTTCAGCGCGTACCAGCTCCCGCGCGCCGGTCCGGCCGACTCGACGTCGACCGCGAGCATCGTCCGCTCCGACACCTCGTACTCGCCGGCGAGCAGCCGCGGAAGCCAGACCTCGAGCTCTTCGGGCTCGAGCTCGCTCAGATAACCGAGCATGCCCATGTTGACACCCACGAGCGGCACGAGCGAGGGGTACACGAGCTGCACCGCGTGCAGCATGGTCCCGTCGCCGCCGAGCGAGATCGCCAGGTCGAGACCGGGCGCGAAGCGTTCGGCGTCGGTCGCGTACACATCCAGGCCGGAGGCGCGGGCGTCGTCGCCGGGGACACGGACCTCGACGTCGTGCTCGACCAACCAGGACGCGGTGCGCTGCGCGAGCTCGTGTGCGAGCGGCCGGTCGCGGTGCGGCACCAGACCGACGATGCGCGTCTCGGCCAGGCTCGTCACCGCGCATCCTCGGCACGATGAGCGCGCTCGACCGCGTCGTCGAGGACGGCGGGCAAAACCGTCGCTCCGCCCCGCCGCGCGTGCGCGAGGAACTCGACGTTGCCGTCGGCGCCACGCAACGGTGAGGGCACCACCGCGCCGACACCCAGGCCCGCGACATCCAGGCCCGCGACGACTTCTCGCAACACCGCGGCATGCACGGCACGATCTCGGACGATGCCCCGCCGGCCGACGCGAGCCGGGCCGGCTTCGTACTGCGGCTTCACGAGTAGTACGAAGTCGGCATCGTCGGTCGTCAGCGCGAGGAGATTCGGTGCGACCGAACCCAACGAGATGAACGACACGTCGGCAACGCAGAGATCGGGACGCGGGTCGAGCGCGCCAGGCTCGACCTCGCGGACGTTCGTCCGTTCCATCACCGTCACGCGCCCGTCCTGGCGCAGGGACCACGCGATCTGAGAGCGCCCGACGTCGATCGCGTATACGTGTTCGGCGCCGCGCTGCAGCAGACAGTCGGTGAACCCACCGGTCGACGCGCCCACATCGACCGCGCGACGGCCTTGCACCTCGATCGCGAACGCGTCGAGCCCGCCGGCCAGCTTGTGACCGCCGCGCGACACATATGCCGGACCGACCGGTGCGAGCACCGCGATCGCCTCTCCCCCGTCGACTTGGCGGGCCGGAGTCGACGCCGGCGCACCACCGACGAGCACCCGGCCCGCGTCGATAGCCTCGACCGCGCGGGTCCGGCTGGTGAAGAGGCCGCGCCGCACGAGCTCGACATCGAGCCGCCGCCGCACGCGGCCGTCAGCCCGCCTTGGCCGCTTTGGACGCGGCCTTCTTGGAGGACGGCTTCTTCGACGAGCCGGTCGTCTTGGACGAACCGGCTTTGCTGGGCCCCGACTTCTTGGCTTCACGATTTGCGCGCATCAGCCGGCGCTCGAGCGCGACGAGATCGGCCTTGGTCGCGAGGCCGAGCGCGCCGAGCTGCCGCTGCACCTCCTTCTGTACCACCTTGCGCAGTTCCTCGCTGCGACGTCGGCTCATTTCGAGGACCTCGTCGATCGCGGCGGCCATCTGCTCGCGGGCGAGATGCCCCTGCGCGACGAGCTCGGAAACGATCGCGCGCGCCTGCGACCGCCGAAGCTCGGTGAACTGCATGCCCGTTTCCAGGGCTCGCTTCCAGTCCGATGCCTGCGGCATCGTCAGGATCTTCGGCGGCATGGTGGGCCTCTCCGTGCGGGGCGCGCGGGCGCGCACAACGGGGTCGGCCATGAAGCCTAGGACCTGCCGCCTGCGCAGGAACGCGAGAACGGGCCCCGGACCGTCGGTAGGGTCCCGGCGTGATCCCGATCCGAGACGAAAACCCGACCGCGCGCCGGGCCATCGTCACGATCCTCCTGATTGCCGTCAACATCGGGATCTACTTCGGCATCCAGTATCCGAAGCACGCCGACGCGAACGCCGAGGCCGTCTTCGATTATCGCTGGGCGGGCGTTCCCTGCGAGGTCCGAACCGGCAAGCCGATCGTGCTCGTTCCCGACGGGACGATCACGCCGGCGTCCGCGTGCGCTATTCCCGCGGCCGGGATCGCGGCCCCGCAACGCGCCTTCCCCCAAAAGAACGTCTGGCTCGCGGTCGTGTTCTCGATGTTCCTGCACGGATCGATCCTGCACGTGCTCGGCAACATGCTGTTCTTGTGGATCTTCGGCAATAACGTCGAGGACCAGCTCGGTCACGTCGGCTACCTCGTGCTCTATCTCGTCGGCGGCGTCGTCGCCTCGCTGGTTCACATCGTGGGCAACCTCGACTCCACCACGCCGTTCTTGGGCGCGTCGGGCGCGATCGCGGTCGTCATGGGCGCGTACATCGTTTGGTTCCCGCGCGCCCGCGTGCTCACGCTGGTGCCGATCGTCTTCATCTTGTGGCCGGTGCGATTGCCGGCGATCCTCGTGCTCGGACTCTGGTTCGTTCTCCAGGTCTTCACGCAATCGTCGAGCGGCATCGCGACGCTCGCGCACATCGGTGGATTCGTGTTCGGCATGCTCGTCGCGTTCGCCCTCGCGCAGGCGGCCGGATTCCCACGGCGCGCGCCTGCGCAATAATTTCGGGTCGACTCCACGCTCCGCTCCCCTCCGGTCGCTGCGCTGTCGTCTCGCGATTTTCGGGTCGACTCCACGCTCCGCTCCCCTCCGGTCGCTGCGCTGTCGTCTCGCTAACTCCGAGTCACTGAGACGCGCGGCCGAAGGCACCGGCCAGCTCCGGCGCGAGCTCACCCAGATCGCGGGCGACGAACGCGGGTGGCGGATCGGGCACGGACTCCTCACCTGCCGTCCCCGCGACCCCCGAAAGCACGAGCGCGAACGGCACGCCGAGCGCCTTCGCGAACGCACCGTCCGTCGACGGGCGATCCCCGACCATCACGACCGGGTTGCCGTAGCGGGCGCGCACCAGCGCGGCCATCGCGGGTTCGGGTTTACCCGCGACCTCCGGTTGGCGGCCTCCCGCGGTCGCGACCGCGGCGACGAGCGCGCCCGCGCCCGGCAGCAAACCCTCGGCGCCCGGATAGGTCGGGTCGAGATTCGTGGCGACGAAACGCACCCCGGACCGCACTCCGTCGGCCGCGCGCCGCAGCCGTTCGAAGTCGAACTCTCGGTGCCAGCCGACGACGACCGCGGCGAGCTCGGACGACGCGGAATCGACCGGATCGAAGCCGTGCGCACGCAACGCCTCGACGACGCCGGGCCCCGCGCACGCGAGCACGCGTGCGGCAGGTGACGACGGGCTGTGATGCTGTTCGCGCGCGAGCAGCGCCGCGGCTGCCTGCGCGCTCGTCACCAGATCGTCGGGCGAGGCCGCGATGCCCGCGGCGGCGAGCCGCTCCAGGTTGTCGCGTACGCGCCCGCTCGAGTTGTTCGTCAAGAAGGCGACACGCAGGCCCGCGCCGCGCAAGTGTGCGACGCCGGGCGCGGCGCCCTCGATCGGGGTCTCGCCGCGCCACACGACGCCGTCCAGGTCGCAGCACACGACCGGACGGTCGTCAACGCCCGAGTTGCTCACGGCCAGTCGGCCCCCGGGGATGCGGCGTCCGGGGATGCGGCGTCCGCGGATGCGGTCTCCGCGGCCTGCTCGAGCGCGGCCCGGTAGTCGGCGTTGTCGGGCCGCATCACCGTCGCCAGGCGGAGGTGCCCGCGGGCGCGGGTGCGGTCGCCGGCGCGTAAGCGACACAGTCCGATGCCGAACTGCGCGTAGTCGTTGACGGGCTCGATATCGAGTGCCGCGACGAACTCCTGCTCCGCGGCGGCGAAGCGACCGCTGCGGAAGTATGCGCGCGCGAGCGCCTCGCGTACGGAGCCCTTGGTCGGCTCGAGCGCCCGCGCCTGCTCCAGCGCGATGACTGCGGCATGCGCGTTGTCGTCCGCGAGAAGCCGCATGCCTTCGGAGAAGGCGGTGTATGCCTCGTAATCGCCTGACATCGACATCGGTTCGCCTCCTTGACCTTTCTCGGGACTTTCTCGGGTTTCCGTGTGGTACAACCCAATCGCATTCCCGCGCACCCCGGAACCCGGAGCACCGACGTGGCCGACTTCTCGCCCTTTGCCGGAGTCCGGTACCGGAGCGCGTCCACAGACCTTGCGGCACTCGTCGCCCCACCCTACGACGTCATCGACGACGAGCAGCGCGCCGCACTCGAGGCCGCCGACGAGCACAACGCGGTGCGCCTGATCCTGCCCAGGGACGCGTCGGTCGAGGGCGATCGCTACGCGCGTGCGGCTCAGACCTTCGCCGAGTGGCGGGCGAGCGGCGTGCTCGCGCCCGATCCGGCGCCGCGTCTGTATGCGTACCGCATGGAGTTCACGGGTCCGCACGGCGATCGCCGCCACACCCGCGGCGTGATCGGAGCGTTGAGCCTTCCGGAACCCGGCGACGACGACGTCCTCCCGCACGAGCGCACCCTGCCGAAGGCGAAGTCCGACCGGCTTGCGCTCCTGCGCGCGATGCGGGTCAACGTCGACCCGATTTGGGGTTTGACGCTCGGGTCAGGCCTCACCGCGTTGCTCGAACACGCGGCGCCGCTGGCGGCTTGCGTTGATCCCGAAGGCGTCCGCCACGAGATCGCGGCGGTCGACGACCCGGAGACGATTGCCGCGATCGGGCGAGTGGTCGGCGCCGCGCCGCTGGTGCTGGCCGATGGGCACCACCGCTTCGAAACCGCGCTCAATTACCGCGACGAGCTGCGGTCCGCCGGCGTTGCCCCGGGCGGCGCGGCCGCGATCATGACGTTCGTCGTCGAGCTCGCCGACGACGAGCTCTGCATCGAGCCCATCCACCGCCTGGTCGAGGCGCCGTCGGGCATTGATGTGCGCGCCCGGCTCGCCGATGCCTTCGACGTACGCGATGCGGGTGCGAACACGCCCGACGGCGTCGACGCGCTGCAGGCCGCGATGCGAGCCGAGCACGCGCTCGGGCTCGTCGACCTCCGGGGACTCGCGCTCGCCGTCCCGCATGCCGACGCGCGCGCCGCCGCGCTCGCGCGCGAGCACCCTGCGGTGGCGGCCACCGACACCGCGGTCATCGAAGCGCTTGTCGTTCCCCGGCTCCCGAACGCAACGTGGCAGTACCGGCACGACGCCCGAGACGTCGCCGCGCTCGTCGACAAGCGCGTCGCCGGCGCGGCGATCCTGTGCTCGCCGGTGTCGGTGGCCGCTACGCGAGCGGCGGCCGTCGACCGCGTGCGCATGCCGCAAAAGACCACGTTCTTCTGGCCCAAGCCGCGCACCGGGATGGTGTTCCGGACGCTCGACTGAGCGCCCATTGTGTTTCTTCGGGCCGGGTTTACGCGACGGTCCAGGTCGGCGCCGATCGCAACAATGCGCCGAGGTCGCCCGGACCCGAGCGCTCGACCGCCGCGACAAGCTGCTGCTGCATCGAGGCTCCGTAGGCGGGACGGTCGACCGCGCGGAACACGCCGACCGGCGTGGGCGTGTCCGGATGGTCTGCCAGGCGTGACAGCGAGAACGCGAGCGACGGATCGGCGCGTGTTTCGTCGTGCACGACGAGCTTGTCCTCGCCGACGTCGGCCACCTCGACGATCTTCGCTTCGCCGAACTCGTTCATCATCACGCCGAGTTGACCGTCGGCACCGAATCGCACGGGCTGACCGTGCTTCAGGTCGATGAGCATGTCCGGACGCGCGTCCTTGTTGAGGATCGTGTCGAATGCGCCGTCGTTGAAGACATTGCAGTTCTGGTATACCTCGACGAACGCGGCACCCTGGTGCTCGTGCGCCCGGCGGAACGTCTCCGTCATGTGCTTGCGGTCCATGTCGTGGGTGCGGGCGACGAAGCTCGCCTCGGCGCCCAGCGCGATGGAGACCGGATTGAAGGGGTGGTCGAGCGACCCGAACGGCGTCGACTTCGTGATCTTGCCGACCTCGCTCGTCGGCGAGTACTGGCCCTTGGTGAGACCGTAGATCTGGTTGTTGAACATCAAGATCTTGAGGTTCACGTTCCGGCGCAACGCGTGGATGAGGTGGTTGCCTCCGATCGACAGCATGTCGCCGTCGCCGCCGATGACCCATACGTCCAGGTCGGGGCGCGCCAACGCGACGCCGGTTGCGACCGCCGGCGCGCGGCCGTGGATGCTGTGCACGCCGTACGTGTTCATGTAGTACGGAAGCCTCGCCGCGCAGCCGATCCCCGACACGAACACGAGGTTCTCGGGCAACACGCCCGTCTCGGGCAAGAGCAGCTGGATCGCGGTGAGGATGCCGTAGTCGCCACAGCCCGGGCACCACCGAACCTCTTGATCCGACTGGAAGTCCTTGCGCGCGAGCTTCACGGCGACACCCGCCGCGCCATTGCCATTTCCCTCGGTCACGACTCCATCATCTCCAGGATCTTGTTCTCTATCTCGGCCGCGTGGAACGGCACGCCGGCCACGCGTGTGAAGCTCCGGGCATCGACGAGGAACTCGGCTCGGACCAACTTCGACAGCTGGCCGAGGTTCAGCTCCGGCACGAGCACCTTGGTGTAGCGATGCAGTACCTCGCCCAGGTCGCGCGGGAACGGGTTCATGTGCCGCAGATGGGCGTGCGCGATGTTCTTGCCGCGCGCACGTATGCGGCGCGTCGCCTCGGTCGTCGCACCCCACGTGCCGCCCCACGAAAGCACGAGGAAGTCGGCGCGGTCGGGATCGTCGACGTCGACGAGCGGGATGTCGTTGGCGATACCGGCGACCTTCGCGGCGCGCAGGCGCGTCATCCGGTCGTGGTTGTCCGGGTCGTAGCTGATGTTGCCGGTGCCGTCTTCCTTCTCGATGCCGCCGACGCGGTGCATGAGCCCCGGCGTGCCCGGGATCGCCCACGGACGAGCGAGCGTCTCGGGATCGCGGAGATACGGCCAGAACTCGTCGCCGTGGTTGGGCTCGGTGGCAAAGGGCACCGAGATGTCGGGCAACGCGTCGATGTCGGGGAGCACCCACGGCTCGGCGCCGTTCGCGAGGTACCCGTCGGTGAGCAGCATGACCGGCGTTCGGTACTTGATCGCGATCCGGGCCGCCTCGAAGGCGGCCGCGAAACAGTCGCTCGGCGAGCTGGCCGCCACGATCGGCATCGGCGCCTCACCGTGACGCCCGTACATCGCGAGCAAGAGATCGGCCTGCTCGGTCTTCGTCGGCAGGCCGGTCGACGGTCCGCCCCGTTGGACGTCGATGACGATCATCGGGAGCTCGAGGCTCACCGCCAGGCCGAGCGCCTCCGACTTCAGGTCGACACCCGGGCCGCTCGTGCCGGTGATTGCGAGGCTGCCCGCGAACGCGGCGCCGATCGCGATGCCGGCGGCCGAGATCTCGTCTTCCGCCTGTAGCGTCTTCACGCCGAAGTTCTTGAGCTTCGAGAGCTCGTGCAGGATGTCGGACGCCGGTGTGATCGGGTATGACGCGTAGAACAGCGGCAGCTTGGCGGCCTGCGCGGCGGCGACGAGCCCATACGACAGCGCGACGTTCCCCGTGATCTGGCGATACTCGCCGGGTGAGAGCGGTGCGGGCTTGATCTGGAACGCGTGGTCGAACAGCTCGGCGGTCTCGCCGAAGTTGTAGCCCGCGCGAAATGCGGCCACGTTGGCTTCGAAGACCTCGGGTCGGCTCGCGAAACGCTTCTTGATCCAGTCGACGAGCGGATCAGTCGGCCGGGTGTACATCCAGCAGATGAGCCCGAGCGCGAAGAAGTTCTTCGAGCGCTCCGCGTCGCGAGGCTTGACGCCGAGCGGCTTCGTCGCCTCGACGGTGATCGATGTCATCGGGACCTCGTAGACGCGGTACGCGGCAAGCGACCCGTCATGCAGCGGATTCTGCGCGTAGCCCGCCTTGTCGAGGTTGCGTTGCTCGAAGGTGTCGACGTTGATCAAGAGCGTCGACCCGGGCCCGAGGTCGCGCAGATTCGCTTTCAGCGCGGCCGGGTTCATCGCGACCAGCACGTTGGGGGTATCGCCCGGCGTGACGATGTCGTGGTCGGAGATATGCACCTGAAAGGCGGAGACGCCGGCGATCGTTCCCGCGGGCGCCCTGATCTCTGCCGGGAAGTCGGGCTGCGTCGCGAGGTCGTTGCCGAACACGGCCGACAACTCCGTAAA
>JAUZEM010000230.1 GCA_030839005.1 Actinomycetota bacterium
GGCGGCGCGTGGGTGGTTGTCGTCGGTTTCTTCGTGGTCGTCGGCGGGGCGACGGTCGTGGGCGCGGTCGTCGTCGTCGGCGGCGGTTTGGGCGCCGGTCCCACGTACCCGTTGCCTCGTCGCTTCGCCGTGCCGACGACGAACACCGACTCGCCGTTGTGGACGAGCGTGTAGAAGTAGTTGGCGATGTGCATCGGGATGCGTGCGCACCCGTGCGAGGCCGGATAGGCCGGGACCGACTGGAGGCCGTGCACCGCGTCGCTTCCATTGAAGTAGTACGGGTTCCACATCGTGCCCAGCTTGCCCTTCTGCCATCCCCGGATGAGTTGATAGAAGTGGAAGTGTCCCGTCGGCGTGATGGCGTACTGGCAGCCGTCGACCCCGCCGCAGAAATGTTCGCCGCTGCCGGTCGAGGTGGTGGTCAGCAACTGTGGCTGCCAGCCCTGGTACAGCGTGAGCACTTGCTTGTCGAGGTCGATCTCGACGCGGTCGGGTTCGCTCCTCGGCTCGGCGGGTGTGTACACGAAATGCGTGAGCACGAGCTGCACAGCCGTGTTGATCACGCCGGTGCGCGGGAGCCCGAAGTACTTCTGCACCGTCGTGACCGCGTACCGCGTGTCCTGGTCGAAGACGCCGTCGACGGGGCCCGGATCGAAATGCAGCGCCTTCATGCGGGCTTCGTAGATGAGGACGCTCGACCCGCGGTTTCCCTGGTAGATCCCGCTTCCCGGCGACGGCATCACTTGATCTTTCGGCTGCGTCACCGGGGGAATGGTGGTGGTCGTCGTCCGCGCCACGGTGGTCGTGGTCGTGGAGCGCCTCGTGCTCGGTGCCGCGGTCACTGTGGATCCGGTCGGCCGGGGCGCCGCCCCCGACGCCTGCTGCGAGTTGGCGATGACGGCGTACGTGCCGGCCGCACCGGCGACGACCACGACCGCCACCGCCGTCGCGACCGCGCGTCGCCTCCAGCTGCCACGTCGGTACGCGAGACGCGTGGCCCGGTCGATCTCGTCGGACACCTCGTCCGTGGGCGTCCCGTCAGCTTCCACCGGCGTCGAATGCTACTGGACGGTCGCGTCGGAACTGGGCCGCGTGGAGGCCCGGCGAAACCGTCTCAGTGCGCGGGCTCGGTCTCGGATTCGATCAATGCGGCGAGCGCGGCATCGGACACGACGGCACTACGCAGGTCGAGGAGAAAGTCCACGACCTCCGAGGAGCCCATCAGGTCCCGGGACGCGAAGCGCTCGAGCGCCTCGTCGATGATCGTGACGATCCCAGCCTGGTCCACGTCGCTCCTCCTGCTCTGAACGGTCAGCGTAGCCGCCCCGCACCACGGTCAGTGCAACGCCCAGTAGACCAGTCGAGTTCCCGGGAAACCACCAATCGCTGGCAAATCGCCTGGCAATCGTCTGGCAAATGCGGGCGGGATGTGACCGAAGCCACTCTGCGCCGCCCGGACGGCGTGCCGTCACGCCTGAGCTTGCGCGGTTTCGTCGAGAGCCTGTTGGAGGGTGTTCCACGCCAACGTCGCGCATTTGATCCGAACGGGGAACTTCACGACGCCCTGGAGCGCCTCCAGGTCGCCGAGTCGCACCCCGGCCAGCTCGGCGGCCAGGTCGCTGCCGTCGCCTTCGCCGTCGCCCTCGAGCTTCGACTCGTGGATCGACATCAGCGCCTTGAACGCGCGAATGAGCTTGCGGACCTCGGCGAGCGGCCGGCCCTTCACTGCCGCGCTCATCATCGAGGTAGACGCCTGGCTGATCGAGCAGCCCTGGCCGGCGATCTTGACGTCGCGCACGGTGTCCGACGCCGGATCGACGTCGAGGTACAGCACGACCTCGTCACCGCACAGCGGGTTGAAGCCTTCGACCTTGTGTGCGGGCGGAACCGGGAGCTCGCCGCGGTTACGAGGCGAGCGGTAATGGTCGAGAATGATCTCGCGGTACAGGTCTTCGATGCCGGCCATCTGCTGCGATCCTAAACCGCGAAGAACTTCTGGGCCTTCGCCAGCGCTTCGATCAGCGCGTCGACGTCGGCTTCGTCGTTGTACACGTAGAACGAGGCTCGCGTCGTCGCCGGGACACCGAGCTGACGCATCAGCGGCTTCGCGCAATGGTGGCCGGCTCGCACGCACACCGCGTCCTCGTCGAGAACCTGGCTCACGTCGTGCGCGTGGATCCCGTCGAACAGGAACGACACGGCCCCGCCTCGACGATCGAGGTCGGTCGGCCCGTAGATCGTGAGGCTCTCGCCGAAGCGATCGCGGAGCGCCTCCAGCGCGTAGCCCGTGAGCGAGACTTCGTGGGCGCGCACTGCGTCCATCCCGAACGCGGAGATGTAGTCGACCGCGGCGCCGAAGCCGACCGCCTCGACGATCGCCGGCGTTCCTGCCTCGAACTTCCACGGCACGTCGTTGGTGGTGAAGCCGTCGAGCCGGACGTCGCGGATCATCTCGCCGCCCCCGAGGAACGGGGGCATCGCCTCGAGCAGCTCGAGGCGCGACCACAGCGCGCCGATCCCGGTGGGGCCGCACAGCTTGTGGGAGGAGAACGCGATGAAGTCGGCGTCCCACTGCTGCACGTCGGTTGCGACATGCGGCACGTACTGGCACGCGTCGACCAGCACGAGCGCGCCGTGCGCGTGCGCGGCGTCGGCGAGGGGACGGATGTCGTTCAGGGTGCCGAGCACGTTCGACATGGCACTGATGGCGAGCAGCCGTGCGCCGTCGAGCAGCGCCTCGAGATCCGAGAGATCGAGGCGGAAATCCGATGTCAGCGGGACCCACCGGAGCTCGACGCCTCGTTCGGCCGCGAGCATCTGCCACGGAACGACATTGGCGTGGTGCTCCATGTGCGACAGCACGATCGCGTCGCCGGCTCGAAGGTTCGCCCGTGCCCACGAGTACGCGACCAGGTTGATCGACTCGGTCGCGTTGCGCGTGAAGACGATCTCCTCCGCGTGGGGGGCGTTGACGAAGCGTGCGACCTTGCGCCGGGCCGCCTCGAACGCGGCGGTTGCCTCCTCCGCGATCGTGTAGACGCCGCGGTGGATGTTTGCGTAGTGGCGCCGGTAGCTGTCGTCCATCGCGTCGAGGACCGCGAGCGGCTTCTGGGCCGACGACGCGGAATCGAGGTATACGAGGCGCTTGCCGTTGACCTTGCGCTCGAGGATCGGGAAGTCTCGTTTGACGGTCGCGACGTCGAGCGCGCTCATACCCGCGCCTCCTCGTGCGCTCGGAAGGCTTCGAAACCACGCGCTTCGACCTCGAGTGAGATCTCGGGCCCGCCGGTCGCGACGATTCGGCCGTCGACGAGGACGTGAACCACGTCGGGAACGAGATGCTCGAGGAGCCGCTGATAGTGCGTGATCGCGAGGATTCCGAGGTGGGGGCGCGCCCGGCGGACCTCGGCGATGCCGGCCGCGACCTGGCGGAGCGCATCGATGTCGAGCCCCGAGTCGGTTTCGTCGAGCACCGCCACGTCGGGCTCCATCATCGCCATCTGCAAGACCTCGTTGCGCTTCTTCTCGCCCCCCGAGAAACCCTCGTTCAGGTAACGCTCCTGGAACCGGTTGTCCATGCCCAGCCGCTTCGTCCACTCGATGAGGCTGAGGCGCACCTCCAGCACGGAGAAGTCGTCGATCCCCTTGCGGCGGGCGATCGCCTGGCGCAAGAAGTTGAGTACCGAGACCCCGGGAATCTCCTCGGGGTGCTGGAACCCCAGGAACAGGCCCCGCCGGGCGCGCTCGTCGGTCGGCAGGTCGGTGATGTCCGCGCCGTCGAGCAGAATGCGCCCCGCCGTCACGACGTACTCGGGGCTGGCGAGAAGGGTGTTGGCGAGCGTCGACTTGCCGGAACCGTTCGGGCCCATGAGCGCATGCAGCGACCCCGGCTCGACCTTCAGCGACACGCCGCGGAGGATCTCGCGATCGTCGACCGAGACGTGGAGGTCGTCGATGTCGAGCGCGGGGATCTCGAGCGCGGGGATCTCGAGCGCGGGCACTTCCGACGCGGCCGGTTCGGGTCTGGGGGCGGGGGGAGCCACGCCGTCATTGTAATAACACTACGGCCGTAGTGGAAATCCGGCCACTACTGAAATCCGACGCCCGAATTCTCGGGCTTCGCGTCCCGGGTCACCCGCTCGTAAAGGGCCTCGTAGCCGCGCACCATCGCCTCGGCCGAGAAGAGCTCCTCGACGCGCGCCCGGCAGGCCGCGGGCGAGAGTGTGCGGACCGCGCCGATCGCCTCGACGAGGTCGTCGGGGCCGTCACGGCAAAAGCCGGTGACGCCGTCGGCGACGAGCTCGGGCGCCGCGCCCCAGTTCGTCGTGACGACGGGCGTTCCGCAGGCCATCGCTTCCACCATCACGAGCCCGAAGGGCTCGGGCCAGCGGGTCGGGAACACCATCGCGCACGCCCGGCCGAGCATGTCGACCTTCGTTTCTTGTGACACGTTCTCGTAGAGCTCGATGTCACTCGCGAGGAGCGGTTCGATCTCGTACTGGAAGTACGCACGCTCGGCGGGCTCGCTGCGCTTGAGGATCATGTGCAGCGGCAACCCGGCCCGACGGGCGATCGTGATCGCTTCCTTCGGTCCCTTGTCGGGGTTCGAGCGCCCGATGTAGACGAGGATGTCGTCCTTGTTCTCGCGGTAGGGATAGGAGTCGAGAGCGATCCCGTTGTGGACGGTGCCGACGTACGCCAGATCGGGATTGTCGGCGCGCTGCGCGTCGCTGATCGCGACGAGATGCACGTGCCGGCCGGCGACGCTGTACAGCAAGCGGGTCTCGGGTGTCCACGGTCCGTGCAACGTGTGGACGACAGGCGGGCGGCCGTGGAGCATCGCGCCGCAGATCGGCCCTACGATGCCGGCGTGGTCGTGCACGACGTCGAATCCGTCGACCTGCAAGTACGACGAGAGGGCGTGGTACGCGTCATACCACGCGTTGCCGAGCTCGCGCGGGTCGGGCGGCGCCGCCATCGGTGAGACCAATTTGGCTGTCGTTTTCGATCCGCCGCTCGCGAAGAGCGTGACGTCGTGACCGGCGTCGGCGAGCCCGTCCGCGAGCAACGACACGACGAGCTCGATGCCGCCGTATCCCGTCGGGGGTACGGCGAACCACACCGGGGCGACGACTGCGATTCGCATCGGGCGCGGAGGCTAGTCGCCGCGTACGCGCGATCCTGGCCATGTCGAGGCGAGAGCCGTTCGTAAGGGCAAGGCGCGAACTCGGTAGTAGTTTCCCGACGATGCCGGAGCCCTGGACGACCAGAGCGAGCGCGAGCATCGGGGCCGATGGCATCGTGACGCTCGTCGAGGGCTCCGCGTTTTGCATCTCGAGCCGCTCGGGCGAGATCGATCCGTCGCGGCCGCAGGGTCTGTTCTTCCGCGACACGCGCTTCGTCTCCGAGCTGCGGTGCACCTTGAACGGGATGAGTCCCGAGCCGCTCGCGGCGACCGCTCCCGACCCGTTCAGCGGCGTGTTCGTGTTGCGCGGCCACCCGTCGAAGGGCCATGCCGATTCGCACCTGGTGCTCTTCCGGCGCCGCTACGTAGGCCGGGGCATGCGCGAGGACCTCGAGATAGAGAACTACGGCGAGGAGGCGGCGTTCTGCTCGGTCGAGCTGTTGATCGACGCCGACTTTGCCGACGTCTTCGAGGTCAAGGAAGGGCGTGTCCGCAAGCAGGGCCAGCTCGACGTGATCGGCGAGGGCTCCCGGCTCACCTTCCGCTACAAGCGGCATGCGTTCGAGCGCGCCACGCACGTCGACCTCAGCGGGACGCCGCGGATACAGGGAAACCACGTCGTGTACGAGACGGTCGTCCCGCCGCACGGGCGATGGTCGGCGTGCATCGAAGTGACACCGGTGATCGGCGATCTCGAGGTGACGCCGCGCTACCAGTGCGGTCAGCCGGTGGAACGCTCTACGCCGGTCGTGCGGCTCGAGGAATGGCGGGCCCGTATGCCCGTCGTCACGAGCGACGACGACCAGTTCCGCGCCCTGCTCGATCGGTCGACCCAAGACCTCGCGGGCCTGCGCATCTTCGACCCCGAGTTCCCCGACCGGGCGGTGGTCGCCGCCGGCGCGCCCTGGTTCATGACGTTGTTCGGTCGCGACTCGTTGATCACGTCCTGGATGACGATGCTCGTCGACCCCGTCCTCGCCCTCGGCACGCTCCAGACGCTGGCGCGCTTCCAGGGTCAAGAGGTCGACGCGCGCACCGAGGAGGAGCCCGGTCGGATCCTGCACGAGATGCGTTTCGGTGAGACCGCGTCGCTTGCGCTCGGGGGCGGTCGCGTCTACTACGGCACCGTCGACGCGACGCCGCTCTTCGTAATGCTGGTCGGCGAGTTATCGCGGTGGGGCTTTCGGCGGGAGGAGGTCGACGCGCTCTTGCCCGCGGCCGACGCGGCGCTGCAATGGATTACCGACTTCGGTGATCGCGACGGCGACGGTTACGTCGAGTACCAACGCACGACCGACCACGGTTTGCAGAACCAGGGATGGAAGGACTCCTGGGACTCGATGCGCTTCGCCGACGGCGCGCTGGCGGCGACACCGATTGCGTTGTGCGAGGTGCAGGGCTACGTCTACGCGGCGCTGATCGCTCGCGGCCACTGCGCGACGGAGGCGGGCGACCACGAGCTGGCCGCGTCGTTGACCGCGCGCGCCGCGGAGCTCAAGCGCCGGTTCAACGAGGACTTCTGGGTCGAGACGAACGACGGCGGCTACTTCGCGCTCGGCTTGGATCGGGACAAGAAGCGGATCGATGGCGTGGGCTCGAACATGGGTCATTGCCTGTGGACGGGCATCGTCGACGAGGAGAAGGCTCCGTCGGTGGCGCGTGTACTGGTCTCCGAAGGCATGTTCACCGGGTGGGGTGTGCGCACCCTGTCGGCGACGAACGCCGGCTACAACCCGATCTCTTATCACTGCGGAAGCGTGTGGCCCCACGACAACGCGCTGTGCGCCGCCGGCTTGATGCG
>JAUZEM010000297.1 GCA_030839005.1 Actinomycetota bacterium
CTCGCCCCCGCTCCGTACGACACGAAGTTCGAACCGCAGACGGTTCCCGCGCCGGTGCGCGCACCGTCGCGCGCAGAAGAGGGCGCACAGCACCCACTGCTCGGCATGATGATCGACCACCCGTTCCTGAAGTCGCCCGACGACGACAGGGAGCAGCGCGAGCTACAAGCGACGTACTACGGCATGCTCGCCGAGGTCGACGACGAGATCGGGCGCCTCCTCGACTGGCTCGAGGCCACGGGACAGGCCGACCGAACGCTGGTGATCTTCACGAGCGACCACGGCGAGAACCTCGGCGATCACTACATGCTGCACAAGCTCGGCTGGTTCGACCAGTCGTACCACGTGCCGCTGATCCTGCGTGGTCCGGGCGTGGCCGGCGGCGGCACCGTCGACGCGTTCACCGAGCACGTCGACGTGTTGCCGACGATCTGCGAGCTGCTCGGCGCGGACACACCCCTGCAATGCGACGGCCGCGCGCTCACGCCGTGGCTGCGGGGCGCGGCTCCCGACGACTGGCGCCGGGAGGCGCATTTCGAGTTCGACTTCCGCGATCCCGACAGCCCGCTCATCGAAGAGACGTTCGGCCTCACGATGGAGGAGTGCGCGCTCGCGGTTCTGCGCGACGACAACGGCAAGTACGTGCAGTTCTCCGGTCATCCGAAGCTGCCGCCGATCTTCTTCGACCTCGGCACCGATTCGGCGCAGGTCCATAACGTCGCGGGCGATCCGGCGTATGCGGCCACGGTGCTCGACTACGCGCAGCGCATGCTCGCGTGGCGCATGCGCCACACGGAACGCACGCTGACCGGCATGAAGCTGACGATGCACGCCGGCCTCGTCGAACGCACTGCTCCACGGCGCTGACGCGCCTGCCGCTCCACGGCGCTGACGCGCCGGCATCGCCGGCGCGACGGGACGGGTAGCGTGCCCCGCCCATGGACGCCCGAACCTTCTTCGGTCTCGAACCCGACGCGGCCGATCGCACGCGCTGGCGCATGGAAGTCGTGCGCGGTCTCACGTCGGGCACCGGTGCGCTGTTCGGTGGCTGCGGACTCGGCGCGTGCATCGAGGTGATGGAGCAGGTGACCGGCCGGCCGTGCATCTGGGCGACTGCGCAGTACCTCTCGTTCGCCCGGCCGCCTTCGATCGTGGAGCTCGACGTTGTGGAGGTTGTGCGCGGCCACCAGATCTCGCAAGCACGCGTCATCGCGCGCGTCGGCGACACGGAGATCCTCACGGTGCTGGGTGCGCTCGGCCGTCGGCCACTCCCGCTCGAGGGGCAGTGGACGGTGCGCCCCGACGTGCCCGGCGCGGCCGATAGCCCGCCCCGGCCGTTGATGAACCGCCACGAAGGCACCATCAGCAGCCGGCTCGACGCGAGGATCGCGAGCGGACGCGCCCCATGGGAGTTCCCGGGTCCGCAGGGCTCCGGCCACGCCGCGTTGTGGATCCGCATGCCGGAGCTACTCGAGATGTCGGCCGCCGCGCTCGCGATCATCGGAGACTTCGTGCCGTTCGGCATCGGCCAGGCGCTGGGCCAGCGCGCGGGTGGCAACAGCCTCGACAACACGCTGCGCGTCGCGCATCGCGTCCCGACCACGTGGGTTCTGGCCGACGTGCGGGTGCACGCGGTCGCCGACGGATTCGGTCACGGCCTCGTGCACCTCTGGGCCGAGGACGGCACGCTGCTCGGAACTGCGAGCCAGTCGACGATCGTGCGCGCGTGGCGCGACGGCCACGACCGGCCGCTCACCGAGCTGGAAGGTGACGTGCAGCGCTGAGCGCATCGCGGCAAGGATGGGGTGCATGACCATCACGCCGCGCTACGGCATCACGTTCCCGTTCGACGGCATTCCGCTCTTGGAGCAGCGCGAGCTCGTGCGCGAGCTGGTGGATCTCGGTTACACCGACCTGTGGTCGGCCGAGTCCGGTGGGTACGACGCGTTCATCCCCCTCGCCGTCGCCGCCCAGTGGGCGCCCGAATTGCGGTTCGGGACGGCAATCGTCCCCGCGTACACGCGCGGCGCGCACACGCTCGCGTCGACAGTCGCGTCGATGTGCCAAGCGGCGCACGGCCATTTCGCGCTCGGTATCGGCACCTCCTCCGACGTCATCGTCGAACGCTGGAACGGTTTGACGTTCGACAAGCCGTACCAGCGCGTGCGCGACACGATCCGTTTCCTGCGGGCCGCGCTGACGGGCGAGAAGGTCGACGCGGAGTACGAGACGTTCCGCGTCCGCGGCTTCCGGCTCGGCATCTCCGTTCCGGAGCCGCCGCCGATCCTGGTAGCCGCACTGCGCGAAGGCATGTTGCGGCTGGCCGGACGCGACGGCGACGGGGCGATCATCAACTGGCTGTCGGCCGACGACGTCAAGACGGTCGCGCCGCACGTCGGTGCCGGGAAGGAGATCGCGGCGCGCATCTTCGTGTTTCCCGTCGACGACGCGAGCCTCGCCCGCTCGGTCGGCAAGCGCGCGATCGCGTCGTATCTCACCGTGCCCGTCTACGCCGCATTCCACGAGTGGCTCGGCCGCGGTGAAGAGCTCGCCGACCTCTGGCGCCTCTGGAAGGAAGGCGACCGCAAGGCCGCCGCGGAGTCGATTCCCGATTCGGTCGTCGACGACCTGCTCGTGTGGGGCAAGCCCGAGCAGTGCAAGGAGCACATCGCTCGTTACATCGAGAACGGCGTGACCACTCCCGCCCCCGCGCTGTTCTGTGGCCCTGACCAACTCCATGCCGTAATTCGCGCGCTCGCGAGATAGCCACCCACCAAACTGTTTGGCGGAATTCCCGCGCCGGGAACCACTTTCCCACCAAACTGTTGGCGGTATTCGGCGGGCTCGCAGCGAGTGCGACCCGGAATTACGCCGCCGATTTGAGATGGACCTCTTCGTGGCGGACTTGGGCGAGGCGGAGCTTGACGAGCGCGCGCACCAACCACCAGCCGGGGTCGAGCTCGGCTTTGTGCAGCGAGAAGCGCGCGGACGTGGGCGCGGCATGGTGATTGTTGTGCAGTCCCTCGCCGGCGGTGATCAACGCGAGTGATTGCATGTTCGTCGCGGAGTTCACGTAGGGCTGCTTGCCCTTCGTGTGACCGACCGCGTTGATCGCGCCGGACAGCATCACGTACATGACGGCGTGCAAGCCGGCGGCGAGAAAGCCCGTGAGGAGGCCGAAGCCGAGCGCCCACATCGTCACGACGATGATCGTGATCCCGATGGCGAGCCCCGCGAACGAGTGATCGAACGCGAGACGGTCGAGGCGGTCGGGCGGAAGATCACGCGCGTACTTCTGCACGTTCGCGCGATCGGACGCGCAACGCTTGTAGAGCCCGACGTTGCCGAGCTGCACGCGCCAGAACCCCACTTGGAAGGGGCTGTGCGGGTCGTCGACGGTGTCGGTCGCGGCGTGGTGCTTGCGATGCACCGCCACCCACTCCCGCGGTCGCATGCCCGTGGTCATCCAGATGACGGTCCGGAAGGGAATCGCGGCGGGGTCGCTGACGGTGACCGCCCGGTGCGAGAGCGCCCGGTGCAGATACACGGTGGTCGTGAAGATCGCCAGCTCGGTCACCGCGAACGCGGCGACGACGGCGGCAATCAGATTGGTGAACGTCACAGGCAAAGGGTACTACCGACCGGTCGGTAGACACATTTCGGTAGACTGACGAGATGGCGTTGCCCGTCGGTTCCGGTTCCGCGTCGACCAAGGATCTCATCCTCGAGGTTGCGCTCAAGCGATTCGGCGACCACGGCTACGCGGGCACGAGCTTGAACGACATCGCCGACGAGGTCGGCATCCGGCGTCCGAGCCTGCTGCACCACTTCCCCTCGAAGGAGGCGCTGTACCGCGCGGTGCTCTTCGCCTCGTTCGCGGACTGGACCCTGCTCGTCGAGCAGGCGATCGAGGGACCGCGCCAAGGTTGGCCGCAGGTCGAGCGCATGCTGGGCGCCGCGTTCACATTCTTCGAGGACCACCCCGACTTCGTCCGGCTCGTGCGCTGGGAAGCGCTCGAGGGCGGTCCGATCCTGCGCGACGAGCTCAGCGTCTTGCTGCGACCCCTCTTCGATCGCGGCGCCGACTTCCTCGAGCGGGAGATGGACGCAGGCCGCCTCCGGCGCTACGACGCGCGGCAGCTGCTCCTCACGGGCTACGGCGCGGTGCTGTCGTACCTCTCGGACGCTCAGCTGATGACGGGCCTGCTCGACGTCGACCCCCTCTCGGCGGAGGCCCTGGCGAGCCGGCGCGAGCACGTGATCGACGTGATGCGCACCGCCGTTGCGGTGTAACGCGTCTCAGAGCTTCCCGTCGCTCCAACGTTCGAGCAGCGAGGCGTCGCCGAACACCTCGACCTGATCGACCGGTACGCGCCCCCACATCATCAACAAGAGGTCGCTGGCACCGCCGCGCGCGGCGACGTCGCCTTTCGCGTGCTCGTTCACGACGGTGACGCCGCCGGGTTCGAGACGGACCAGCCATTCGCCGTCGCCGTCGGTGCAGTGCAGGTGCATCGTCTCGCCGTTTCCGGTCGGTGATCCGCCGGGCCGGAACGGAAGGATGTCGAACAGCTCCTGGATACCGTCGACCGCGAGGTCGCGGTCGATCGGCTCGGGCCCGCCCGCCGCGTGCTGCGCGTCCCACCGGTGCACCGCGAGCTCGTTCGCCTGCCGCCGCGACCAGAACTCCACCGTGCGCTGATCCGTCCACGACCAGCAGGGTTCGTCCGCGTCCGCGTTCGCGAGCACGTCGGCCAGAGGGCCGTAGCCCTGCGCGACGAAGTCGACGAGCGCAGGCCCCTCGGGAACGGCGAGCTGCTTCCAGTGGCCGACGGGGTCGGCGGGCCGGCGCTCGACGATCTCGGTCGCCCAGCGATGGAGCCGGCCGGCATGGGAGCAGAGATCGCCGATCGTCCACTCACCGCACGTCGGCACCGGCCGTTCGACTCCTGCGGCGCGCGCGGCCTCTGCGAGCGCCGCTCCTTCGCGCCGGATGGCGAGTACGAACGCGGAGTGGTCCATCACGGGGAATCTACCGGCGCGGGCTCGAGCAGCTCCGGGCCGTTGTTGACGGGCTTGTTGACGAGCATCGTGATCGGCCACCCCTCGAGATCCTCCGACGGCGCCGGAACGAGCAGCTGCCCGAGCGAGCGCACGTCGTGGTTGTCGACGTCGAGCCACGTGTCCCAGGCCGACTCGGGGAGGATCACCGGCATGCGATCGTGGATCGGTCGCATCAGATCGTTCGGCTCCGTCGTGATGATCGTGCACGTTCGTATGCGGGGCGCCTCCTCGCCGAGGGCGCGGTCGTGCCAGATCTCCCACAGCCCCGCGAAGGCGAGCGGTTCGCCGTCGCGGCGACGGATGAACCAGGGCTGTTTCGGCTTCCTTCCGGCGACCGCTTGCCACTCGTAGAAGCCGTCCGCGGCGACGATGCACCGGCGCCGCTCGAAGGGACGCTTGTACGCGTTGCTCTTCGACAGCCGCTCCGCACGGGCGTTGATCATCCGGTCGCCGACCGAGAGGCCCTTCGCCCACGACGGCACGAGGCCCCAGCGCACGCGGTCGAGGACCCGGTGGCCGTCGCGCTCGGCGATCACGGGCACGTCGGCCCGGGGCGTGACGTTGTAGTTCGCATCAGCCGCGCCGGCCCGCACCTCTTCGACGTGGAAGCGCTCGGCGAGGATCGTCGGGGACGACACCGAGACGTAACGGCCGCACATCGCTCGGACCGTACCGGGATCCGACCTTGACAAAGCTCCTCCCGCGCCCCACAATCAGACCGACCGGTCGGTTTCTTCGCAACGGCATCCAGCCAACTCGGGACGCCATCAGGGGGACGAGGGGAGCAGCCATGATCCGCACGACGACCAAGGGCGAGCGCACCCGCCAGCGCATCGTGGAGCTGGCGGCGCCGGTCTTCAACCGCCAAGGGTTCGTCGGCGCGTCGCTTCGCGATCTCATCGGCGCCACCGGGCTCGAGAAGGGCGGGATCTACAACCATTTCGGCTCCAAGGAGCAGCTCGCGCTCGAGGCCTACGACTATGCGATGTCCCGGGTCACCGAGAGCCTCGCCCGCTCGCAGGACGGCGCGACGGACGCGATCGACCGCCTGTCCCGCATGATCCGAGCGTTCGCGAAAAACGCCCGCCGGCCCGCGGTCGAGGGCGGCTGCCCGATCATGAACACCGCGATCGACGCCGACGACACCCGCCCCGACCTGCGCGACCGGGCCCGCGCATCGATGTCACTGTGGCATCGCCTCGTCGGCCGAATCGTGAAGGACGGCAAGGCCGCGGGAACCCTGGCGGCCGACACCGATCCGTACGCGCTCGCGTCGACGATCACGGCCGCGCTCGAGGGCGCGTTGATGCTCTCGAGACTCTACGACGACCCCGCGCACATGGACCGCGTCGTCGACCACCTCGTCGCCCACGTCGCGTCTCTGCGCGTGAAGGAGGGACAACTGTGATGCGTACCGACACCGAAACGTCTCGCGTCGAATCACCTCGCATCGAAGGCGTGCGCTCGCGCACCATCACCTGGACCGATCCGGCCCGCATGCGATTCCGGCTGCGTGGACTCGACGGATACGACCGACTCGCCGCAATCAAACGCGGTGACGCGTCGCCGCCGCCGGCCGCCCAGCTGCTCGGCCTCTCCCTCGACGAGCTCGAACGCGGGCGCACCGTGTTCTCGGTGGTAGCCGACGAGCTGCACGAGAACCCGATGGGCACGATGCACGGTGGCGTCGTCGCGACGTTGGTCGACACGGCGATGGGTTGCGCGGTGTCGTCGACCCTTCCCGCCGACGCGGCCTTCACGACGCTCGAGCTCAGTACGAACTTCGTCCGCGCGATCACGCAAGCGACAGGACGTGTGCACGCCGAGGGTCGAGTCGTGCATCGAGGCGGGCGCATCGCGACGACCGAAGCGCGCGTCTACGACGACGCGGGCACGCTCTACGCCCACGCAAAGTCGACATGCCTCGTCCAAGGGGGAGCGCGATGAACGACATCGATCCCGACGTCGACCCCGACGTCATGCGAGTGGACGACATCGAGCTCACCGTCCGCCCCATCGCGATCGGCGACGTGGAGCGACTCGCGCGCCTGTTCACGCGCCTGTCTCCGTCGAGCGTGCACTTCCGCTTCTTCTCGCCCATCGCCCGGCCGCCACGCGCGGCCCTGCTCCGGCTCGCCGACGTCGACCATGGGCGCCGGGACGCACTGGTCGCCCTGGACGGCGACGAGATCGTGGCCGTGGCCAGGTACGACGGCAGGCCCGACAGGGACCCGGGCGCCAGTCACCAGGCCGAGATCGCCATCACCGTGGAGGACGCCTGGCAGCACCGAGGCGTCGGGAAGCGCCTGGCGGTGCGGCTCGCCGGCCTCGCCGCCGACCGGGGCTACGACACGTTCGTGGCCACCATGCTGCCCGACAACCGGGCCGCGCTCGGACTCGTCCACAAGCTCGTTCCCGACGCGACCGTTCGCTGGGCCGGCGGCGAGTACGAAGCCTCGCTTCCGCTGGTGCGCGCGAGCTGAAGCGCGTCAACCCCGCGAAGCCTCAACGCGAACTGCCGTTGCGCGCCGCGCGATCGCGCAGGCGGAACACGAAACGCAACCCCGACCACGTGTCGTCGACCGCGCACACCTTGTTGTCGACGAGACCGTGTGCGAGTCCGAGCTCACGCACGATGCCCTCGCGCAGATCGGTCGCGACGCACGCGGTGCGTTTGGGCCACGCGATCCACAACCCACCTGCGGGTTCGATCGTGCGCGCCAATCCGTCGAAGCGACGTTCGAGCTCGGCGCGACGCGTCGCGAAGAAGAGCACGACGTCTTGCGCACCGCGCGCCTGCGTGCGAAGTCGCACACCGTCCGGCAACGGATTGAGCGCGCGCTCGAAGCCCGCGGGAGCGCGCACGAGCGCGAGGCGTGCCCCCGGCTTGATGCCGAGCTTCTGGGGAAGGGGCGTCCCCGAGTACCCCGCCACGAGTCGCAGTCAATCGCGGTTGAACCGTGCGGTCAATCACGGCGGATCGCCGACATGCCAGCGCGCGAATCGCGGCACCGTCGTCGCGATTGCCGCGACGCCGGCAAGGCACAGCAAGCCGCCGGACACGACCGAGACCGTCGGCGTGAACGCGCTCGCAACCAGACCACCCTCCAGGTCACCCAGACGAGGACCACCCGTGACGACGAAGATGTTCAACGATGCCAGCCGTCCCCGTAGACCGTCGGGAACGACGAGCTGTTGCAGTGTGTTGCGAAACACTGCGGAGATCACATCGGCCGCTCCCGCGATCGCGAGAAGGACGAGCGCGAACCCGAGGTTGGCCCCTACCAGCCCGAACGCGGTTATCGCGGCACCCCACACCACGACCGCGAGGAGGATGGCGAGACCCAGGCGCCGGATCCGGCCGATCCAGCCCGAGCTCAGGGCCGCCGCGACCGCACCGAGCGCGACCGCGCTCAGCAGCCAACCGACCGCTTCGGGGCCGCGGTGGAACCGCGTATCGGCGAGCACCGGGAAGAGGACGCGCGGCATGCCGAACACCATCGCGACGATGTCGACGGTGAACGTCGACTGGAGCACTCGCTTGCCCTTCACGTAGCGCAGTCCGTTGAACACGGCCGCGAACCCGACGTCGTCCTCGGCCCGTTCGGCCGGAGCGGGCCGTTGCGAGTGCAGGAGGAATGCGGCCGCGAGCGCCGCGCCGTAGCTCGCCAGGTCGATGCCGTAGGCCCAGGAAAGCCCGGCCGCTCCGACGACGAGTCCGCCGAGGGCCGGGCCGACGACCCCGGCGCCGTTCCACATGACCTGGTTGAGCGCGGCCGACTGCGCCAGCATGCCGGGCGGCACGAGGTTGGGCGTCATCGCGGCCCGCGTCGGCATCGAGACCGACACGAAGGCGGCGTTCAACGCCGCGGCGCCGTACACCAGCGCCAACGGCGGATGACCCTGCAGCGCACCAAGGAGCAAAAGGCTCGACGCGGCCATGAGCCCGAATTGCGCGCCGATCAAGAGGACCCGGCGATCGCGCCGATCGATCTGCGGGCCGAAGCCGATCGACACGAGCACCATCGGCAGGAGTTGCACGGCGCCGATCAAGCCGACCGCGGCCGACGAGTGGGTCAGGTCGTAGACCTGAACGAGCAGCGCGACGACCGTGAACTGGCTCCCGATCTGGGAGACGAGCTCGCCCGTCCAGAGCAGCCGGTAGTCGCGCGACGCGCGCAGCGGCGAAACGTCGATCGCGAGACCGCGCACCCGACGCGCGAGGGCTCGGCGCCGGCCCGGAGGTGCAGCGGTCACAGCACGCGGAACAATACCGAGGTCAGGTCGGTTGCAAATCCCGACCTGATTACCGGCTTTTTCACACGACCGGACCAAACTGACGAAAGAGGCATCGCATGGCGCTGCGCCTGGGCGACGAGGCCCCGAACTTCACGGCCGAGACCACCGAAGGCACGATCAACTTCTACGACTACCTGGGCGACAGCTGGGGGGTCCTGTTCTCGCACCCGAAGGACTTCACCCCGGTGTGCACGACCGAGCTCGGCGCGGTTGCGAAGCTGAAGCCCGAGTTCGACAAGCGCAACGTGAAGGTCCTCGGCCTGTCGGTCGACGAGCTCGGCAGCCACAAGGGTTGGGCCGACGACATCGACGAGACGCAAGGCGTGAAGTTGAACTTCCCGCTCATCGCCGACACCGATCGCAAGGTCTCGGACCTCTACGACATGATCCACCCCAACGCCAGCGACACGCTCACCGTGCGTTCGGTCTTCATCATCGGCGCCGACAAGAAGGTGAAGCTCATCATCACCTATCCGGCGTCGACCGGTCGTAACTTCGACGAGATCCTGCGGGTGATCGACTCGCTGCAGCTGACCGCCGGCTACAGCGTGGCGACACCGGTGAACTGGAAGAACGGCGAGGACGTGATCATCGTCCCGGCCGTCTCCGACGAGGACGCCAAGGCCAAGTTCCCCAAAGGTTGGAAGGCGCTGAAGCCGTACCTCCGAATCACGCCGCAACCGAACAAGTAGGCGCGTCAGTCGCGGATGTACTCCCACCCCTCGCTGCGCAGGTAGAGCCGGTGGCGAGGGCCGGGCGCCTCGAGGCGTCCGGGATCCGTGTAGGCGACGTCCTCGGGGTAGATGCACATCGCGCCGTCGTCGACGAAGTGGAATCGCGGCAGATAGTCGACCGATTCCGCCGCATCGATTGCGGTCATCGCGTCGGCCACCGTCGCGAACTCGCGGAGGTCGAGCAGCGTCACGTACTGCGGCGGCGCGAGCTCGATCTCGCCTGCTGCACGCGCGGCAAGGGCCTCGTCGGGACCGAACCACTGCAGCACTTCGGTCTCGGCGCCGTCGGCGACCTCGTCGCCGCCGGCGACCGGCCCGACGAAGAACCACGTCGCGAACCGCTTGGGCGATCCCTCGGGCGTCGTCCAGTTCGAGAGGTGCACGAGCGCCTCGGCGTCGACGTCGACGCCCGCTTCCTCCTTCGCTTCGCGCACGGCGGCGCGACGCGCGGCGCGGGGGAGATCGTCGGGCGCGTCGCCGTAGTCGCCGGGATCGATACGCCCGCCGGGGAACACCCACGCGCCGCCGTGGAAGGCCAGCTTGGACGACCGTCGTGCGAGCAGGACCTCGAGGCCGGCGGATCCGTCGCGCAGCAGCACCACCGTCGCCGCCGGAGCTGCATCGACTCCGTTCGCCGCGCCCGGCGCCTCTCCGGTCCTGCGTTGCTCAATCCAGTTGTTCAATGGAGAGCTCACCCTTCTCGTGGCGGGCCCGCAGCACCTTCTTGTCGAACTTTCCGACCGACGTCTTCGGAACCTCGTCGATGAAGCTCCATCGTTCCGGTATCTGCCACCTGGCCACGTGCCCACCCAAGTAACCGGCGAGCGCCGCCGCGTCGACCTTCGAATCGCCCTTCCTCACCACGCACGCAAGCGGACGCTCGTCCCACCGCGGATCGGGCACCCCGATGACGCTCGCCTCGAGCACGTCGGGATGACCCATCAAGAGATTCTCGAGCTCGACCGAGCTGATCCATTCGCCACCGGACTTGATCACGTCCTTCGCCCGGTCGGTGATCTGGATGTATCCCTCGGGCGACACGCTGCCGACGTCGCCGGTGCGCAACCATCCATCGTCGAACTTCTCGGGGGACGGATCGCGATAGTAGGAGGCCGTGATCCACGGACCCCGCACCTCGATCTCGCCGACGGCCTCTCCGTCCCAAGGCAACGACCTTCCCGCGTCGTCGACGATCCGCAGCTCGACCCCGCCGACGACCCTCCCGGTGCGCGCCCGCCAATCCATCTCCTCGGTCGAGCCGACCGCGACCGAGGCGGGCGGATGCGCGACCGCGGCGAGCGGTGACGTCTCGGTCATGCCCCAAGCCTGGATGATGCGCACGCCGTACTTCTTCTCGAAGTTCTCCATGAGCGAACGAGGCACCGCCGAGCCCCCACAGACGATCATGCGAATGCTCGAAAGGTCGATGTCGTGCTCTTCGCCGTAGCGGTAGATGTCGGCCCAGATCGTCGGCACCGCGCCCGAGAACGTGACGCGCTCCTCCCGCACCATGCGCGCCAGCGGTTCGGCTTGCAGGAACCGGCCCGGCATCACGAGCGACGCACCGCAAAGGAACGCCGCGTAGGGGATGCCCCACGCGTTCGCGTGGAACATCGGCACGATCATGAGGATGCGATCGCGTTCCGACAAGTCCAACGCGTTGCCAGTGAGCGCCGCGAACGAATGCAAGAAGGCCGAGCGGTGCGAGTACGCGACACCCTTCGGATTGCCGGTGGTTCCGGACGTGTAACACATCGCCGCGGCTTGGCGCTCGTCGATGTCGGGCCATACGAACTCGGAGGACTCCTGCGCGAGCAGCTCGGAGTAGCGCGCGATCGGACGGTCGGTACCGAGCGCGGCCGCGTCGCCGTCGCCCACGATCACGAAGCACTCGACGCTGGTCAGCTCGGACACGACCTTGCCCAGCACCGGCACGAGCGAATCGTCGACGAGAACGACCTTGTCCTCGCCGTGGTTGATCACGTAGGCGAGTTGCTCCGGGAACAGCCGGATGTTCAGCGTATGGAGCACCGCGCCCATCGACGGTATGGCGAGGTATGCCTCCATGTGCTCCTGGGAGTTCCACATGAACGTGCCGACACGGTCGCCCGGCTGCACACCGAGACGCGTGAGCGCGTTGGCGAGCCTCCCGGCGTTGGCTGCAATCGTCCCGTACGTGGCGCGCCGGGGCCCGGTATCGCTCCACGTGACACACTCGGCGCCGGCGTAGACACGCATCCCGTGGCGCAAAACGGCGGTGATGGTCAGCGGGAAGTCCTGCATCGTGCTCGCGATCATTTCGCGCCTCCTCGTTCCCGCGTCATCCGGCGCGAAGCGTACGCCGTATCACCAACCGAGGATCGCGCCGATGACGAGGCCGAGCACGAACAGACCGCCTGCGCGGCGCGTCACGAGGAACGACAGCGCCGCGAACCACAGTGGCCACACGGGATTGGGCGTCGGAGAGACGTCGGGTTTGGGCTGCGAGTAGTAGGCGAACGTGCGCCGGAGCACCGGCCATGCCAACACGACCAACACCGAAGCGACGGGAAGCACGCGCGCGATCACGAGCGCGACGATCGAGACGTAGAACACCACGAACATCGCCTGCGTGATCCGGCGGGCCGCGGCCTCGCCCATGATCACCGGCAACGTATGCGTGCCGTCCGGCGCGTCCCACGCGATCTTGTCGATGTGCTTGCCCATCAGCACGGTCGTGCACAGCAGCGCGTACGGGAACGATGCGAGCACCACGGCGCCCGGAATCGTGCCCGTCGCCGCGTAGTAGGTGCCGCCGACCATCAACGGACCCCAGACCACGAGCACGGTCGGCTCGCCGAGGCCGTGCTTCTTCAAGCGCAGCGGCGGCGCCGTGTACGCCGCGGACAGCAGGAAGCCGCCGAGCGCGAAGCCGACGATCGGCCAGCCCCGGGCGGCCGTCAGCACGACCATGATCGCGAGACACAGCGCGTTGACGGCGAGCGCGCAGGTCGCGAGTCCCCGGCGGGTGATGACGCCGGAAAGTACGGGGTGCGGCGAATAGAGATTCCGGGGGTAGTCGGCCCGGTCGGTTCCGACCTGGAGGTCGAACAGATCGTTCATCAGGTTGTTCGCCATGTGCGCGAGGACGATGCCGGCGGCCGCCACGGCGAACCAGCCCCAGGAGACGTCCGCCCCCCGGTAGACCGCCAACAAGCCGGCGATCGCCGCCGCCACCAGGGTCATCGGAAGTACCCCGGCGCGGGTCAAATACAGCCATTTCGACACCGGATCCAGGCGCCCCGAGGGCGGATTCGTCGTGGCGAGCACGTACCGCCAGCTGCGAAAAAGGCCAAGTCGGGTCGGACTCTTCGCGGATTGGGCTGCAGAAGTGTCGGCCATCGCGCCGAAGCCTAGAAGGCGGGACGAAACTACGCCCTGACCCGTAACCCCCGGGCGAGTCGCGGCGATGACGCCTGCGAAGGAGGTGGAGGAGGTGACGATGACGGCTGCCGTAAACGGACAGGTGCAGGTGCTGCCGCTGTCGTTGAGCAGCGCCGAGGTCCGCCTCTCCACCGGCGGCGCCCGCACCAGCATCGGCAAGGTCTCCGCGAAGGAGGGCCGCTGGTACTGGCAACACCGTGACGGCGAGCAGAGCTCACCCATCGCGGCCAACCGGACCGAGGCCGCCAACGCACTGGCCGCGTATCACCGGGCATTCAAGGCGCCGCCCGCGCCGGCGGCGCCGGTGCGCCGGCTCCTCTTCGGCTGATCTCTCCGGGGCGGAGCGGCGGCTGAGCTCAACCGCCGTAGCTCATGCGGGTGTCCTCCATCCGCAGGACCTCGGTTTCCTCGTCTTGCAAGAACGCGGCGTTGACCACCTCGCCGAGGAACAACGTGTGGTTGCCGATGGTCACTGGTTGCCGGACCTCGCATTCGACGTACGCGACGGACTGCGCGAGCACCGGCGCCCCGGTCGCCGGACCGTCGATATAGGCGAATCCGTTCAACGTCCGTGCCGCGAGGTCGACGTCGACCGGCTTGGTGAACTTGCGCACGATCGCACGATCTTCACGGTCGATCATGCACAGGCTGAACGCCCCGCTTGCTGCGATCAGCTCGTGCGTGAACGCGTCGCGCTCCACTCCGATGCCGATCCACTTCGGCTCAAACGACACCTGCGTCGCCCAGCTGAGGGTCATGGCGTTGCGGCGCTCGGCCCTGTCGGTCGAGCCGACGACGTAGAGCCCGCTCGGCATCTTCCACAGGACGCGGCGACGAAGGCGGTCGTACTCGTCGGGGTCGGCGCCTGAGGGGAACGGCGGGACGGGTCCTTCTTTGACCGGCATGCGGCGAGCGTATGCGCAGCGGGCGTGCTACAGCCCGCTGATGACACACGCGGTCGCGAGCCCGAGCCCGAAGATGTGGAGTGGTCCGAAGATCTTCCCGATTTGCAGGCCCAACGTGTTCTGTGCGAACTCGTCGGTGACGTGCTGACGCCAGTTCAGCGTGTCCTTGATGACGAGCAACCCGGACGCGGCCGACAGGACGATGGCGGCCGAGGTGGCGAGCCACGCCGAAAACGTCGAGATGGTCAGCGCGAAGCCGACACCCAACAGAATCGGGCCGTGCATCAGTCCGCCGAGGTGAACCATGGTCAGATATTTTGGCACTTCCGGCGCGCCGGCCTGGCGGGCCAGCCCCATCGGGATTCCGGAAAGCGCGCCGACCAACAGGTTGAGCATGCCCGCGACGATGAGGACTTCGGTGGCAGTGGACACGCCGGCTCCTGTTCTCGTCAGTCCACGAGCTCGAGTGAATGCACGTGGTCCTCTTGTACGCGAAGGATGGCATCCGACCCGCGGAAGAGCACGACCCAGCCGTCCTCTCGTTGCACCTCGACGTCGCTGAACGTCTCCCGTACGACCTGTTCGGTGTCTCCGTAGACCATCTGGTAGGTGGGCACGTTGGCTCTCCTGTCTTTCGTGCGATCGTGTGTGATCTCGTTATTGCGCGGCCCGCGCCTGATATTGCGGTTCACGCAGCCGACCGCCGCTCTCCGCAGGACCGGTGGGACCGGTGGTGCCGTCGAGTGCAGCCTGCACCGCAGTTCCGTCGACGGTCTCGTGCTCGAGCAGGTCGGCGACGAGACGGTCGAGCGCCGGACGATGACCGCCGAGCAATTCGAGCGCGCGCTGTTCGGCGTCGCGGAGCAGGTTCGAGACCTCCTCGTCGATCACCTTTTGCGTTTCGTCGGCGTACGGGCGGCTGCGGACCTCCTCGGTGCCGAGGTACATGGGTGACCCGCTCGCGAAGCCGACCGGGCCGAGCCGCGCGCTCATGCCGTACTCGCGGATCATTCGCGTCGCGAGGTCGGTCGCGCCGGCGAGGTCACTGGCCGCGCCCGACGACGCCTCCCCGAGCACGAGCAGCTCGGCGGCGCGGCCACCGAGCCGGACCGCGAGTGAGTCCTTCAGGTAGCTCTCGGGATACAGATGGCGTTCGTCGGCCGGAAGTTGCTCGGTCACGCCGAGCGCCTGGCCCGCGGGGAGGATCGTGACCTTGGCGACCGGATCGGCGTGCTCGGACAGCGCCGCGACCAGCGCGTGCCCCGACTCGTGCACGGCGACCGCGTGCTTCTCGTCGCTCATCAGCGCGTTCGTTGCTTCGCGCCGGCCGAGCAGGATGCGGTCGCGCGCCTCGGAGAAATCCGCGGCCGTGATCGTATTGCGGCCGTCGCGCACCGCCACGATCGCCGCCTCGTTCACCAGGTTGGCGAGGTCGGCGCCCGAGAAGCCCGGCGTGCCGCGCGCGACCGCGTCGAGATCGACGTCGTCGGAAAGGTGCTTGTCCCGCGCGTGCACGGCGAGGATCGCGACGCGCTCCCGCAGATTCGGCAACGGGATCTCGACCTGGCGATCGAAGCGGCCCGGACGCAAGAGCGCGGGATCGAGCGTCTCCGGCCGGTTCGTCGCCGCGAGCACGACGACACCGGCGCTGGGGTCGAAGCCGTCCATCTCGGCGAGCATTTGATTCAGCGTCTGCTCCCGCTCGTCGTTCGACACGATCGCGCCACCGCGGCGCTGACCGATCGCGTCGACCTCGTCGATGAAGATGATCGCAGGCGCCGCCTTGCGCGCGGCCGTGAACAGGTCGCGCATGCGCGCGGCACCGACGCCGACGAACATCTCGACGAAGCTCGAACCCGTCAACGCGAAGAACGGCACGTCGGCCTCACCGGCCACTGCCCGCGCCAGCAGCGTCTTGCCGGTGCCGGGCGGTCCGACCATCAGCACCCCGCGCGGCGCGACCGCACCCGCCGCCGTGTACCGATCCGGTCGCTTGAGGAAGTCGACCACCTCGCTGATCTCGCGCTTGGCCCCCTCGTAACCGGCAACGTCGGAGAAGCGCGTCTTCGGACGTTCCTCGTCGTAGACCTTGGCCTTCGACGACCCGATCCCCATGAACCCGCCCGCGATCTGGCGCGTCGCGCGTCGACTGATCCAGAAGTACACCCCGACGAGAATGAAGAGGGGCAACAATCCGCCGACGACGCTCCAAAAACTCGTCGAGCTCGCGGTGCCTTTCACCGTGACGTGATGCTTCTCGAGATCCGCAGCGAGCGTGTTGTCGTTCAGCGCGGTCGGAATGCGCGACTCGTAATGGGTCTGGCTCTTGTCGCCGAGTTGACCGGTGACCTTCCCCGATTGATCGATCGTCGCGGTTTTCACCTGGTCCGCATCGACCATCGTCTTCCAGTCCGTGAACGACAGGGACTTCGTGGTCGACGACGAGCTCGGGGTGAACAACAACAGCAGCGTCGCCAGCAACCCGATGAGCCACACGAAGTGCAACCATCGCGGCGTGGGCGTGCGCGCCGGAGGCTTCGGCGGATCGTTCGGCGGCCCGGACTTCGCCGGGGTGGAGCGGTGCACGTAGAACGACGACATGACTACCCCCGTCTCACACTACCCAGCGCGTCCGAAGTCGTCCTCCAACCGCACGATGTCGTCTTCGCCGAAGTAGTCGCCGTGTTGCACCTCGACGAAGACGAGATCATCGCCTCCCGTGTTCTCGATCCGATGCGACGCGCCGCGCACGACATCGACGGCCGAGCCGGCCCGCACCTCGATGAGCGTGTCATTCAGCGTCACCACGCCTGTGCCCCGGACGATGAACCAGTGCTCGGAGCGGCGGGCGTGCTTCTGATAGCTCAATCTCTTGCCGGCTTGGACCGTGATCTGCTTGACCTTGTGATCAGGCTCATCGATCAGGACCTCGTAGCTTCCCCAAGGTCGTTCATCTCGTTCGGGCATCCCGAAAGTGTGCCTCATCGGGCCGGGATCCTTCTCTTCCGAACGTCGGCCCGGCCGAACGTCGGCGTCAGACGCGTTCCAGCACGACGACGGGGATCTTGCGAGTCGTCGCCTTCTGGTACTCGTCGAAGTTCGGCATCAATGCCGCTTGCGCGCGCCACAACCTTTCCCGTTCGGGACCCTCGGCGACCCGGGCGCGGGCCTCGAACGTCTCGGTCGGCAGCTCAACGGTTACCTCGGGATGGGCGACGAGGTTGTGGTACCAGTCGGGGCTGGTCGGCGCTCCGCCCTTCGAGGCGATGATCACGATGCGATCGCCGTCGGTCGTATAGACGATGGGCGTCGTGCGCCGGCGCCCCGATTTCGCGCCCGTCGTCGTGATCAAGACCAGGGGCGCGCCCGCGAACATGCCCGTGACCTTCCCATCGTCGTTGCGGAACTCGTCGATGAGTGCCTGGTTGAACGCGGCAAAATCGTTGTTGAAGTCTTCGAGGTTCGGCATACGGGGCGCACCAACGTCGGACGCGTGGCGCGGATTCCCGCAGGCGCCGATCTCACCGACCTCGACCGCTTCGCCCGATCTCAGGACTTGGGCCTTGGAGCTTGGGCCTCAGGGCTTGGCGCTTACGGGTTTCTTGGCCGCCGGTGGTGGGGGCGTCGGGTCCAACAGCGCGAACGCGACCATGCGTTCGTAGATGTCGTACACCCGCTGTCCGTAGAGCGCGCCCGTCGCCCAGGTCCCCCACAGGTCCCACCACGTCTGCACCTTGCCCCGGAAGCCCAGGGTCAGCGTCCCCGGCAGGAGGATCGGATCCTTGGCCGCGTACGCCAGGTCGGGAAAGAAGGGGTCGACATACACGCGGAGCAGCTGCATCTGCGCGCGCACGCCGGTTTTGGCGTCGGGGAAGTTGAACCCGTGCACGCAGGAATCGCACCAACCGATACCGGCGAAGTTGTTGTCGGTCGGCGCGCTCCCCGGGTTCGCGAAGCCCGCCGTCTCGAGAATCGACTGTGCAAACGCCACGTCGCCGCGCACACCCGTCGCCGCTCCCTCGTCGAGGTAGATCTGGGCGAGGATCTCGATCGGCACCGTGATACGCGGCGTGTACTTCTGCGCGATCACGTAGTCGGCCATCTGCTTCGCGGTCAGCCGGCTGGGTCCGAGGATCGGGCTCGTCGCGCTCGTCGCCGCGGTCTGGAAGTCGTGGATACCGGCAAGCGAAACGGCGATGCGCGTCCGCGAGTCGTCGATCGTCGAGCGAAACTCACTCAGGTGATTCTCGGCGACACGAACCGCGTCCGCGGCGCGCGCCGAGACGTCCCGGATGTGCGCGACCTGAGCGTCGACGCGGCGTTTGAGGTCGAGATACTTGTCGAGCAGCGCCTTCTGGTTCGAGCCGAACGTTCCGAGCACGTGCAACTGACTTCCGGCATCGACGATCGAGGTGGTGCTCAGGTATCCCGCGATCGCGCTCATCAGCTGCGTGTCCCCGGCCCGCATGTAGGCCTCGGCCGCGACCCGGCGCAAGCGCGTTCGCGTCTCCTCGAGCTGCCGCTGGGTCTTGCGGGCGGCGGCCTCGAGCTTCTTCTGCGCCCGGCGCGACGCGGCATCGTTCTTCCGTGCGGTCGCGACCGCAGACTGCGCCGGACCGAGCCCGTCCTGCGCAGCCTTCAGGTCGGCCTTGGCCTTCTGCATCGTCTGCATGAGCTGCAGCCCGGCATCGGTCGGCAACGAGAACGCCGGCATGGGCGGCGGCGGGATGGTCGTGGTAGTCGTCGGACCGGTCGACGGCACCGTGGTGGTCGAGCCGGCCGGGGGAATTGCGGGCCCGCCAACCGTGGTGGTCGTGGTAGTGGTCGCCGCCAGGCCGAACGCGGCCCCTGGCGCCACGACGGAGGCGACAACCGAGGCGAGAACACCCGCGACGACGGCAACCCGCGCGCGCGAGAGTCCGAACATCTCTCTCCCAGTCGGCATCCACACGTCGGAACTTCAGAATCTTCGGGTCTGGCCCGGAGTCCTCCGTGATGGAGCCGCCCGAGCTGGGATGAATGGTCAACTTCTGGGCACTTGGCTCCAGGGGAGAGCCTTGTCGGCGCGGGGCTCCCCTGGCAACCCCAGCACCCGCTCGCCGAGGATGTTCTTCATGATGTTGGTGGTCCCGCCCTCGATCGAGTTCGCCTGGACCCGCAGGAACGCCTTCTGCGGATTCGAGAGATCCATAGCGCTCCGAGGCCGCTCGAACGTATAGCCGCTCGGATAGAGCAGTGCTTCGGGGCCCATCAGGTCCATCACGAAGCTCATGATGCGCTGGTTGAGACCGGCCATCGCGAGCTTGCCGACCGACCCTTCGGGGCCCGGAGTCCCCTTGCGGCGGGATTGGCTCGCCCGCATGTTCGTGAGGCGATTGACCTCGGCGTCGATCCACAGACGAAGAAGGTTGTCGCGCGCCACCGCGTCGTGCCGCTGCTTGTTGCGCTTCCACTGGTTCACCGCGACGGCGATCACCCCCGAGCCGCGCGGGTTCACTTGTCCACCGATCGACACCCGCTCGTTCATGAGGGTGGTGAGCGACACGCCCCAGCCCTCACCGGCGTCACCGAGACGCTCGCGATCGGGGATACGCACGTCGGTCATGTAGACCTCGTTGAACTCGGCGTCACCCGTCGCCTGCACGAGCGGCCGCACCTCGACACCCGGCGAGTGCATGTCGATCACGAACATCGTCATGCCCTTGTGCTTCACCTGTTCGGGATCGGTACGCACCAGGACGATGCCGTACCTCGCGACGTGCGCGAGCGTCGTCCACACCTTCTGGCCGTTGACGATCCACTCCTCGCCGTCGAGTACGGCGCGCGCCGACAGGCCTGCGACGTCGGAGCCGGCGCCCGGTTCGCTGAACATCTGGCACCAGATCTCCTCGCCGCTGAACAGCGGGCGCAGGTAGCGACCCGTCTGCTCGTCGGAACCGTGCGCGACGAGCGTCGGCGCACACATTCCGTGGCCGATCGGGTTGCGCGCGTAGGGAATGGGGGCGCCGGCGCCGAACAACTTGGCGTTGATGGTGTTCTGCAGCTTCGGTGAGAGCCCGAGGCCGCCGGAGCCTTCGGGGAAATGCACCCACGCGATGCCGCGGTCGTATTGCGCGCCGAGGAACTCGGCCGGCGGAGTCGACTTGGGATCGTGCTGCGCGAGGAGGTCATCGCACAGTTGCGTCACACGCTGCTCTTCCGGCGTCAACCGAGGCTCCTCTCAGAACTTGACCGATCGGTCAAGTGTACCCGTCCGCTTCTGACCGGCGCCCGTTCACACGCGCCCTCGTTCATGCCCCGCGTTCATGCGAGGTCGAAGCCCCGCCACCCCCGTCGGCGCCCGAGCCACGCGATCGCCTGCTCGCCCTGGGCGGCCTGGAACGGGCGCAAGGTCGGGATCCCGGGTGCCGGAGGCAGGAGCGCGGCGTGCACGAACAACCCCGCGAGCGCGGCGATGAACGCGTCGACGCGGTCGTCGTCTGTCCCGCGATTGAGCGGATGCGCGCGCCACACGTCGTCGGGTCGGGGCCCGCCTTGCATCGCGACGCTCGGCAGCATCGCGACGAGATCGAGCCAGGGCGCGCCGACGGCGGCCCACGGCCAGTCGACGACGAGAACGCGATCCGGTGTGAGCAAGAGGTTGTCGGCGCGCACGTCGAGATGGACCAAGGTGTCGCCGCGCACCGACTCCGGCCATCGCGACTCGAGGTCGGCGAGGTCGTCGAGATGTTCACGAACGCGTGTCGGAACGATGTTCACCACGTCGTCTCCGCCGTCGGCGATCCGGCGCCATCCACCGAACAGGCGGGCGAGCGACTTGGTCGCGGGTTCGAGCGAGATCGGCGACGGCGTCAACCCCGTCGCGAGAGCGTGCAAGGCCGCGAGCACGCGCTCCAGCTCGTGGGTGCGCCACGGCAACTCGGGCGCGCGGCCGTCGACGTCGTCGAACGCCAGCACGACCCAATCGCCGTCGTCCCACGACCAGCGCAGCGCGGGCGCCGGAACGTGGGCCGGCAATGCGGCCGCGATGCGTGCCTCTCGCCGGTGTATATCCGGCGATTCGGGGTTCGGCGAGCCGCACACTGCCTTGACGAACACGCGGGCGCCGTCCGCCAACTGCAAGCGCGCCGCGACGCCCGGCGAGAAACCACCGGCCTGCGACCGGGCCGAGACCACACGCGAACCCAGTCGATCCTCGACTGCAGAACGGACCGGCGCGGGCATCTCGGCCCACAGCATCCGTCGACCGGAGGCCTGCGGAAACGACGGCGGCGAAGCGCGGGGCACCTCCGCATTGTCGCGGCTGCGGCCGGGTCGCATCCCGCGAATTCCCCCTTTAGCCTCGGAACCGTGCCGACCGCGCGGAACCACGTCGAGCTCGAACGCCACGACGTCGTTGCCCGCCTCGTGCTGAACCGACCGGAGCGTCGCAATGCGCTCTCGCACGAGGTCATGGTCGAGATGCTGCACGCGCTCGACACCATTGCGACCGACGAAACGACACGCGTACTCGTGATCGAAGGTCGCGGCCCCGCGTTTTCCGCCGGTCACGACCTCGCGGAGATGACGGAGAACCGTGGCGCGGCCTTTTACCAGGACCTCTTCACGACATGCGTTCGCCTGATGACCCGCGTGCACGAGCTGCCACAGCCGGTCATCGCCAAGGTTCACGGCGTGGCGACCGCGGCGGGCTGCCAGCTGGTCGCGGCGTGCGACCTGGCGATCGCATCCGACGACGCCCGCTTCGCCACGCCCGGCGTCAACATCGGCTTGTTCTGCTCGACGCCGATGGTTCCGGTCGCGCGATCGATCGGCCGTAAGCGGGCGCTCGAGATGCTGTTCACGGGCGAGATGATCGACGCCCGCACCGCGCTCGAATGGGGACTCGTAAATCGCGTCGTCGCCGCGGATCGACTCGACCACGAGGTGGACGAGCTCGCGCGTCGCATTGCGAGCGCGAGTGCATACGTCCTCGCGCTCGGCAAGCGCGCGTTCTACGCCCAAGACCAGCTGCCCGAGGACGGCGCCTACGACATCGCGTGCGAGGTGATGGTCGACAACGCCCAAGCCGACGACGCGCACGAGGGCATGCGTGCGTTCCTCGAGAAGCGGGCGCCGCAGTGGCGGAACCGTTAGCCGATATCACCGTTCGGCGCCGATTCGACGCGATCGCGCCGCTGCGTCATCCCCCGTACGCGCGGCTGTGGACCGGTGCGTTCGTCTCGAACATCGGGACCTGGATGGAGACCGTCGCGCTCGGCATTTACGTCACGAAGCTCACGCACCAGGCGGCGTGGACGGGAACGATCGCCGCCGCCGCATTCGTCCCGATCGCGTTCTTCGGCCCGATCGGCGGCGCGCTCGCCGATCGCCTGCCCCGCAAGTGGTTACTGATGGCGACCACAGTCGTGCAAACCGGCCTGGCGTCGCTGCTCGCGCTCTTGTTCGCGGTCGGGCATCCGTCGCCGGCGATTCTCACGCTCATCGTCTTCGGGAACGGGATCTGTGCCGGGCTCGGATTTCCGGCCTTTCAGGCGATCCTTCCCGATCTCGTCCCGGTCGAGGTGCTTCCCGGCGCGATCGCGCTGTCGTCCGCGCAATACAACCTCGGCCGCGTCGTCGGGCCCGCACTCGCCGGCGTCGTGATCGCGCTCGGGGGCTACACGTGGGCCGAGGCCGTGAACGCCGCGAGCTTCTTCGCGGTGATCGCGGTGCTGCTCACCCTCCCGCTCCCCAAGCCCGGGTTGCACGCGCGCGAGCAGAAGCTGTTCCAATCCATCGTCGAAGGATTCCGATACGTGCGACACGAGCGTGGCCTCCGGGTCAACGCGGCCGCGATGTGCCTCAACACGTTCCTAGCCGCTCCGTTCATCGCGCTCGTCCCGGCGATGGCCGAGAACGTGCTGCACAACGGCAAGGTGGGAACATCCATTTTGATCACCACGCAGGGCATCGGTGCGGTCGCCATGGCGTTCGTCCTCGGAGCACTCGTACAGCGGTACGGACCTCGCCGCTTGCTCGTCGGCCTGATGGGAGCCTTGCCGCCCGCATTGGCGGCTTACGCGTACGCGCCGAATCTTGCGCTTTCCGCACTGGCCCTCCTCGTCGTCGGCGCGCTCTATCTCGGCGCGCTCTCGACGTTCTCGACGATCGCCCAACTGCGCGCGCCTGCGAGCATCCGCGGCCGCGTCCTGGCGGTGAACACGATGATCCTCGGGTCGCTGTACCCACTCGGCGCGGTCATTCAAGGAAAGATCGCCGATGGCATCGGCCTGCGCGCGACGACCTTCGGCGCGGCCGCGGTCATGGCCGCGGCGCTCGTGGGCGCGCGCCTCGTCCGGCCGGGAATCACGAGCACGCTCGACACTCCGTTGGCCGACGCACGGGATCAGGGCGTCGGGTCAAGCCGTTGAATTAGGGTCGCCGTCCATGGCAGTCGTGGAACTGGAACGACGCGAGCACATCGCTCTCGTCACGCTGAATCGTCCCGAGGCGCGCAACGCGATCAGCCCAGAGGTGAGTCAGACGATGGTCACCCTGCTCGACGAAGTCGAGGCCGACCCAGAGCTGCGCGCGGTCGTGCTGACCGGTCGCGGCGAGGTGTTCTCGGCCGGCGCCGACCTCAAGGTGGTCGCGCTCGGGAAGGCGAACGACATCGCGCGCGGGAAGGGCGGCTTCGCCGGCATCGTGACGCGGGACTTCCCGAAGCCGATCATCGCCGCGGTGAACGGGCCCGCCCTCGCGGGCGGGTTCGAGATCGTGCTTTCGTGCGACCTCGTCGTCGCCTCGGAAGGCGCGCGCTTCGGCATCCCCGAAGTGAAACGCGGCCTCATGGCCGCGGCCGGCGGTTTGATCCGGCTGCCGAAGCGTGTCCCACTTGCGATCGCGCTCGAGCTCGCGATGACCGGCGACCCGATCGACGCCGAACGCGCGCTGCAGCTGGGGCTCGTGAACCGGGTCGTGGCCGCGACGCGTGTGGTCGACGAAGCGATCGCGCTGGCCGAGCGCATCGGTGAGAATTCGCCCATCGCGGTGCGCAACTCCCGCCGTCTCGTGCGCGAGGCCCCGGAGTTGTCCGAGGCCGAGGGGTGGAAGCGCACGATCGAGCTGATGATGCCCGTGTTCGAAAGCGGTGACTCGGTCGAGGGCGCGACCGCCTTCGCCGAGAAACGCACCCCCGTCTGGCGCAGCGTCTAGCCCCGCTCCCGCCAATAACCCCGCTCCCGCCAAACTGTTTGGTTCGAAAGCGGCGCCAGAGGCCGCCGTTTCGCCACACTGTTTGGCGGGAAACCGGGTCGGTGGGGACCCTGGGAGTGAATACTCCTAGAATCGGAGTCGTGACGGCCGAGCCGACCGAGCAGCCCACCGAGCAGTGGCGGGTGGAGGATCTCGCCCGGCGCGCCGACCTCTCGATCGACACGATTCGCTTCTACCAGAAGCGGCGACTGCTCCCGCCGCCGGAACGGGCGGGGCGGGTCGCGTGGTACGGCCCCGAGCATCTGGAGCGCCTGGCGCGCGTGCGCGAGTTGCGAGGCCGGGGACTCACGCTCGCGCTCATCGGTCGCATCCTCGACGGCGACCTCGACCCCACCGACGCTCCGCTGGCGGCCGCCGTGGCCCGGGCCGACGGCGAGGCTCCCGAGGAGTTCCTCACGCTCGCCGAGCTCGCCGAGCGCTCCAGTGTGCCCGTCGTGCTGCTCGAGGCCGTCGCCCGCGAGAACCTCCTCGTCGCGCGCGTGCTCGACGGCGAGGCGCGCTACACGACCGCCGACATCGCCATCGTGCAGCAGGGCTTGAGGCTGCTCGAGCAGGGTCTCCCGCTTCCCGATCTGCTGGCGCTCGCGCACGATCACCACGAAACGACGCGCGACATCGCGGAGGCGGCCGTCGGGCTCTTCGATCGCTACGTGCGCGCCCCGTTGCGCGCGTCGGACCTCCCCGATGACGAAAAGGCCGACCGGCTCGTCGAAGCCTTCCGCGAGCTGCTCCCGGCTGTCACCTCGCTCGTCGCGCATCACTTTCGGCGCGTGCTGCTCGCCGTGGCACAAGAGCACCTCGAATCCGTAGGCGAGGAGACCGAGCTCGCCGCCGTCAACATCGCCGCGTCGAGCCGGCTCGAGAGCTGGCCGACGTGAGCCGAGCTCCGGCCACGGTGCCCGCCGACCTTGCCGACCTCCCGGATATCGACGACAAGCCGCGCGCCGTCGAGGCAATGTTCGATCGGATCGCGCCGCGCTACGACGCGCTGAATCGCCTGCTCACGTTCCGCATGGACGTCGGCTGGCGCCGAAGCGCCGTACGCGCGCTCGCGCTGCCCGATTCCTCACGGGTGCTCGACCTCGCGTGCGGCACCGGCGACCTGTGCCGCACGCTCATCCGGGCCGGGCACCATCCGGTCGGAGTCGATTTCTCGGCCGGCATGCTGCGCGCCGCGCGCACCGCCGCACCGCTCGTGCGCGCCGACGCCGTACGGTTGCCGTTCGCCCGCGCGACCTTCGACGGCATCACGTGCGGATTCGCGCTGCGCAACTTCGCGGCGCTCGCACCCGTCCTCGCCGAGTGCAGCCGGGTGCTGCGGCCCGGCGGACGCGTCGCGCTCCTCGACGTCGCCGAGCCCGTGAGTCCGCTCGTCCGGCCCGTCCACGGCGCCTGGTTCCGCCACGTCGTGCCGTTCGTGGGCGGTCTCGTCTCCGATCGTGCCGCGTACCGGTATCTGCCGGCCTCGACCGCGTACCTCCCACCGCTGCCCGAGATGCTCGCGCTCGTCGTTGCCGGGGGCATCGTCGACGTCAGCCGGCGCACGCTCGGTTTCGGCGCGGCGCAGCTCATCACGGGAACCCGGGCGAGATGACGACCTCAGACGTCTCGCTGCGGTCCGGTACGCGCCTCGCGGCACGCAGCTTCGTCATCGACGGGCCCCTCGACCTGCTCGACTGCTATGCGTCCGATGGATTCGCCTGGCTCGACGGCGATCACGGCTTCGTGGCGTCGGGTGTGGCAGCCGTCGTCGCGCCGGCCGACGCGCCGTCGTTCCTCGCAAAGATCAGGCATGCGTCGGCTGACGGGCACGTATCTGACATGGCCGGCCCGCGAGCCGTCGGCGCGCTGCCCTTCACCGGGTCGGGTCAGCTCGTCGTACCCGGGCTCATCACCGGCCGCGACACCCGCGGCCGCATGTGGCGCACCGTCATCGACGACGCCGACGCGCCGCGCCGCGTCTCCTCCGGAACGCCCGATTCCGCGCCATCCCAGTTCGGCGTCGCCGCCGCGAGCACTCGTGAACAGTGGCGGGTGATGGTCGACCGCGCGCTCATCGACATCGCGCGCGGCCGGCTCGAGAAGATCGTGCTCGCGCGCGCGGTTCGCATCGACGCCGACCGCCCGTTCGATGTTCCCGCGGTACTCGCGCACCTCCGTCGCTCGCAGCCCGGCTGCATCGTGTACGCAGACCGC
>JAUZEM010000607.1 GCA_030839005.1 Actinomycetota bacterium
CGTGTACCAGTTGAGGATCGACTTCATCTGGTCGTCGACGGCGAGGATGAAACACGCTGAGCCCTGCTGGGGCACGCCCTCCACACCAATGTTGAACCACACCGGCGAGTTGAACGACGCCCGCTGGTGGACGAGCACGTACTTCAGCTCGTCGCGGAACGCGCCGGCCTCGCGCTCGTCGACGAAGTAGCCGTCCTTGGTGCCCCAATCGGCGATGGTGTCGACGACCCGGGCGATCACCTGCCGCAGCGACCACTCGCGCTCGGGCGTGCCGAGCGTGCCGCGGAAGTACTTCTGGGCGACGATGTTCGTGGCGTTCAGCGACCATGTGGTCGGGAACTCGACGTCGGGTTGGAGGAAGGCGTCGCCACCGTCTTTGTAGTTCTGGATACGCGAGTCGCGCCGCTCCCACTCGACGGTGTCGTAGGGATCGACGCCGGGGCGCGTGAAGCGCCGGGTGATCCCGATCCCGAGCTGTTGCGGCGCAATCGCCATATTGTCCCGTCTCCCTCCGAGCCCGGCTTCGGACCCAACTCGCCCTTGATTGCCCACCATCAGATCACTACGCAAACCCAGTACGTAAACCACTACATCTTGTGGTTGCTTCCCATCCCGAACGCGAGATGGAGGTGCATTACATCACTGTAATTCCACGTGTGTCAACAGTTTCCGAGAGGCTCCGGGCACTTCGACCAGAGCTCACCCGACCGAGTCGGAACGGCGCTCAGCGCGGCTTCGGCTCGGTGGTTTTCTGCAGCTCTCCGACCTCGCGCTCGAAGTCGGAAAGGTCCTCGAAGCCCTTGTAAACGGACGCGAACCGCAGGTATGCGACGTGATCGAGCGCTCGCAGCCGCTCGAGGACGGCCATCCCGACCCGGTCGCTCGCGACCTCGCCGCCGGTCGCCCGCAACTCCTCTTCGACGCCCGCCACGAGGTGGTCGACGGTCGCATCGTCCAGCCGCCCCGTGGCCGACCGCTCGATCCCCGCTCGCAGCTTGGCCGCGTCGAACGGCTCCGTCGCCCCGGCCCGCTTTCGGATGAGCAACGGCGCCTCCTCGACCCGCTCGTAGGTCGTGAAGCGGCGACCACACGCCAGGCACTCACGGCGCCGGCGGATGGCTCCCGACTCCTCGGCCAGGCGCGAGTCGACGACCTTGTCGTCGTTCGACCGACAGGAGGGACAGCGCACGAAAACACGGTAATCCGTCCTCCCGGGTGACGGGTTCGATCAGGGCGTTTCGATCAGGGTGTGGGGACCGAGATCGTCTCGCCGGCGACCACGGTGCTCGTCCCGAGCGTGTGGACCATCGCGTCGACGACGGGTCGCACGTCGCGGCCCGGCACGACGCGCCGTGCGATCGACCAGAGCGTCTCGCCCGGGGCGACGACCACTTGCTGCGCGTGCGGGAGACGCTCGGGGGTCGCGAGGGATGACCCCTCGAGCGTCGCCCCCGCACGCGTGATCGTCAGCACGAGGCCCAGGCCGACCAGCGTGGCGAGGACGCGCCGACGTCGATAGAGGGCACGCTGATGGCTGCGCGCCGGCCGGGGGCGGTACTGACGATTGTTCTCTATGGGCCGCAGGCGCTTGTTCTCTATGCCTATGGGCCGCAGGTGCCGGACCGGAGCGACCGGGTCGGCGAATCGGGGCTCGAGCTGGAGGACGGCGGCCATGGTCTTGCGCTCCTGAGGTGCTGCGGTTCTGAGGTTCTTGGGTTCCGGACACGACGATCGAAGCACGGGGGTGAGACAACTACGGTGGACGAACGCCTGTTCGATGTCAAGGGAAAATCGAACGGGTGTTTGCCCCGAACGCGTGATCGTGTTACCGTCGAATCCATGTCAAATGCCCAGGCCACCCCCTCCCCGGCCGGTTCTTCCGTCCGCTCCTCGGCCGGCTCGTCACCCGGCTCGACACCTGAGGTGCCCGCCCGGCTCACGGCTCGTCAGCGTCAGGTCCTCGAGTTCATCGACGCCCAGACCCGCGAGCAGGGGTATCCACCGAGCGTCCGCGAGATCGGCGAGGCGGTGGGCCTGTCGTCGCCGTCGACGGTTCACGCGCACCTCGCGGCGTTGCAGGACAAGGGCTACCTGCGCCGCGATCCGAGCAAGCCCCGCGCGATCGAGGTCGCGCTGGAGCCGAGCACGGGCACTGCGATTGACCGCCGGCCGGTGCGCAACGTTCCGCTCCTCGGCGACGTCGCGGCGGGCACCGGCGTCCTCGCGGCCGAGAACCTCGAAGAGATTGTCCCGATCCCTACCGACTTCTGCGGCGAGGGCGACCTCTTCATGCTCCGGGTCCGCGGCGAATCGATGATCGACGCCGGCATCTTCGACGGCGACTACGTGGTCGCGCGTTCGCAGCCGAATGCCGACAACGGCGAAATCGTCGTCGCGGGTATCCCCGGCGAAGAGGCCACGGTGAAGACGTTCCTGCGCAAGCGGAACAAGATCGTGCTGCGGCCGTCGAACGCGGCGATGGAGGATCTCGTCTACGAGCCGGCCGAGGTCCAGATCTACGGCAAGCTCGTCACGCTG
>JAUZEM010000387.1 GCA_030839005.1 Actinomycetota bacterium
CGACGGATTCGAGTCCGAGTCGACGAAACGGGCCGAGGTATTCCTCCCGTGCACGCTGTGGGGCGAGAAGGCCGGCACCGTCACGAACCTCGAGGGCCGGGTGCAGCGCGTCGGTCGCAAGGTCGCCCCTGAAGGCACCGCGATGGACGACTGGCGCATCGCGGCGGAGCTCGCATTGCGGCTCGGGCGCGACCTCGATCTCGCAACCGTCGACGAGGTCACCGACGAGATCGCGCGTGTCGCACCCGCGTTCGCCGGCGTGACGTCCGAGGTGGTGAAGCTCGCGCGCGATGGAGTCGTCGTGCCGATGGCCGCGCACCTCGACGAGCTCGTGCTCCGTACGGGCGAGCTCTCGATCATGGCCGACGACGGATCCGGAACCTCGTGGGACCCGATCAAGGTCGAGGGCGCTGCGGCGGCGGAGCTGGCCGACGCACCGGAGGTGAATGTGTCGGTCGACGCACCCGCGCCGCACGAGTGGGATCGCCGCGCGCCCCGGCCCGACGCGCCGGCGCGCGACGCGTACGCTCTGCGCCTCGTGATCGGTCGCGCGCTGTACGACGATGGTCGCCTGGTCTCGGAGACCCCCCTCCTGCAGCGGCTCGTTCGGGAACCGGAGCTGCGCGTCCATCCGAGCGACCTCGCCCGGATCGGCGTGGATTCCGGCGGGCAGGTGAAGGTGACGTCGACGCGGGGCTCGCAGGTCGTCGCGGTGCGGTCGGATGCCGGAGTGCCGGCGGGCATCGCGTGTATGGACTTCTCGGCCGACGCGCTCGGCGCCGCGCTTCTGGTCGACGCGGGTCAACCCGTGATCGACCTGCGCGTGGAGAGCCTGCGGTGAGCCGGCTGCTCGCCCTCGACCCCCTGCTGCGGGGCTCCGTGACCTGGTCGGTGTTCGTGGTCGTCGTCATCAAGGTCGTGATCGCCTTCGTGATCCTGCTCCTTGCGGTGCTGCTCTACATCTGGGCCATGCGCAAGGTCATTGCCGACATGCAGAACCGCATCGGCCCGAACCGGGCCGGGCCCTACGGCGTGCTGCAGACCCTCGCCGACGGCATCAAGCTGTTCTTCAAGGAGCAGTCGATCCCCGATTCGGCCGACCGGCCCGTGTTCCGGCTCGCGCCGTACCTGTCGATCATGCCGGCGTTCTTGATGTTCTGTGTGGTGCCGATCGGCGGCACCGTGTCGATACTCGGGCACCAGACGTTCCTGCAGGTCGTCGACCTGCCGATGGGCGCGCTCTTCATTCTCGCGATGTCGGGGCTCGGCGTGTACGGCGTGATGCTCGCGGGCTGGTCGTCGGGTTCGAAGTACCCGCTGCTCGGGTCGGTGCGCGCGTCTGCGCAGCTCCTGTCGTACGAAGCGGCGTTCGGCCTCGCCATCCTCGGCGTGCTGATCCAGGCCGGCACGCTCTCCACGCACGAGATCGCCGTACAACAGCAGTGGACCAACGCGTGGTCGTTCGTTTCCCATTGGTTCTGGTTGAAGACGTTCGTCGCCTTCGCGATCTTCCTCGTCGCGGCGACGGCAGAGACGAACCACCCGCCGTTCGATCTCGTCGAGGCCGAGCAGGAGCTCGTGGGCGGCTTCAATACCGAGTACACGGGCATCCGCTTCGCGATCTTCTACCTCGCCGAATTCATGAACGTCATCACGATGTCGGCGATCGCCGTCACGTTGTTCCTCGGCGGACCGTCCGGACCGAGCCTGGGCTTCCTCGCACGCGACAACGTGGTGAATGTGTGGCTCGTGCCGATGGTCTGGTTCCTCGTGAAGGTCCTCGCGCTGTTGTTCGCGACCGTTTGGGTACGGGCATCGTTGCCGCGGATGCGTTACGACCGTCTGATGTCGCTCGGCTGGAAGTGGCTCATCGAGATCGCGATCCTCTGGGTCCTGGTGACTGCCACGGTGCAGGTCGCCATGGTCGAGGATTGGAACCGTCTCCTCGCGGCCTCGATCGCGGTCGTTGCGGCGGTCGCCGGCTACGGCGTGTTGTACGCGTCGATGCCCAAGTCGGGCGAGCAGATCGAGGAGTTCCGCTGATGGGGCGTTTCTCCGGATTTCTCGTGACCTTGCGCCAGATGGGCAAGCCGCGCGTGACCACCGAGTACCCGAAGGTGAAGCACGAAAAGCCGGCGCGCTTGCACGGCCGGCACGTCCTCAACCGTTACGAGGATGGGATGGAGAAGTGCATCGGGTGCGAGCTCTGCGCGGGGGTGTGTCCGGCGAACTGTATCTACGTGCGCGGCGCCGACAACCCGATCGACGATCCGGTCTCGCCCGGGGAGCGTTACGGCTTCGTGTACGAGATCAACTACCTCCGCTGCATTCACTGCGACTTGTGCGTCGAGGCGTGCCCGACCGAGGCGATCACCGAGACGAAGTTGTTCGAGTTCTCGTTCACGAACCGCAGCGACGCGATCTACACCAAGGAGCAGCTCCTCGTCGACGACAACGGCCGCGCCCGGCGCATGCCGTGGGAATTGTGGTTGGGTGGCGAGGACGACCATACGAGCGCGTGGATGCGGTCGACGTCGCCGTCGGGTTCGAGCGCGTACGAAGGACGCGTCAGCTGGTCGGGCGAGCTCGGTTTCGGTGTGCGCCCGCCCGAGCACGGGCAACAAACGGCGAGCCCGAAGGCGCAGGACGACTAGTGGAAGCCGTCGTATTCTTCGTCTGTGCCGCCGCCGTGATCATCGGCGCACTCGGCGTCATCGCGGGCCGCAACCCGGTGCACTCGGCGTTGTTCCTGCTGCTCACGCTGGTCAGCATCGCCGTCCTGTACCTCCAGCAGCACGCGGCGCTCGTCGCTGCGATCCAGATCGTCGTGTACGCGAGCGCGATCGTCGTGCTGTTCCTCTTCGTGATCACGCTGCTCGGGGTCGACAAGCAGGAAGCGCCCGACGACGCCCATCCGGTGCAACGGGTGGCGGCCGTCGTGCTGGGCGTGCTGGCCCTCACCGGCATTCTCGTGCTCGTACACGGCAACCGCTGGGTGACGGGTTCGCCTTCGGCGCGTGGCGGGCTCGGCCGCGCGGAAACCGGCAACGTGGAGACGCTCGCCAAGAGTCTGTTCACGGACTTCGTCTGGGCGTTCGAGATGACGGCGGTGCTCCTCGTGATCGCCGTCGTCGGGAGCGTGGTGCTCGCGCGCCGCAGCGGGCATCGTGCCGAAGCTCCGGTAGCCGAAGTTCCGGTAGCCGAAGTTCCGGTCGCCGAAGTTCCGGCAGCCGAACCGGCCGCGGGCGAGAGGACGCCGGCTTGATTGCGCTCGCGTACCCGGATCACATCACAGCCACCTACTACCTCATCCTCGCGGCGATCCTCTTCACGATCGGCGCGGTCGGCCTGTTGGTACGCAAGAACACGCTCGTGATGTTCATGTGTATCGAGCTGATGCTCAACGCGGCGAACCTCACGTTCGTCTCCTACGCCAACGCGTTGAACGACATCAGCGGTCAGGTCATTGTCTTCTTCACGCTGGTCGTCGCCGCAGCCGAGGTGGCGGTCGGTCTTGCGATCATCATCGCCATCTTCCGCCGCCGCCAGTCGGTCAGCGCCGACGACGTCGATCTGTTGAAGGGCTGACGCGACGATGAGCGCCCGGAACCTTCTCGACCTCGCGTGGGTCATACCGGCGCTCCCGGCGCTCGGCGCGGTCGTGCTGCTCCTGTTCGGCAAGCGCATCGGCGAGCGGGCGGGTTGGCTGGCCACCGCGCTGATGACGTTGTCGTTCGTCGCGTCGGTGATCGCGTTCTTCGCGCTGCGATCGCTGAGCCCAGACGCACGGTCGAATGTGTCGCAGGGCTTCACCTGGATCCAGGCGGGGACCTTCCGAGCCGACTTCCGCTTCCTCGTCGACCCGCTCTCGTCGACGATGACGCTGTTCGTCACCGGAGTCGGATCGCTCATCCATCTGTACGCGATCGGTTACATGCATGGCGACGAGCGCTTCTCCCGCTTCTTCGCGTACCTGAACCTGTTCGCGGCGTCGATGCTCGTGCTCGTGCTCGGCTCCAGCTTCCTGCTGACGTTCCTCGGCTGGGAGGGCGTCGGCCTCTGTTCGTACCTGCTCATCTCGTTCTGGTTCGAGCGCAACTCGGCTGCGGTCGCGGGCAAGAAGGCGTTCGTCACGAACCGGGTGGGCGACTTCGGCTTCATGATCGCGATGTTCCTCATCTTCCAGAAGCTGGGGACGCTCGACTACTCGGCGCTCGGCGCGGCGGCGAAGCTGCCGCAGTCGGCGGTGACCGCGATCGCATTGCTGTTGTTCCTCGGAGCGATTGGCAAGAGCGCGCAGCTCCCGCTGCACATCTGGCTCCCCGACGCGATGGAAGGTCCCACACCGGTCTCGGCCTTGATCCACGCGGCGACGATGGTCACCGCCGGCGTGTTCCTCCTCGTGCGCGCGCACGCGTTCTTCGACGCATCGAATCATGCCGGCACGGTCGTGGCGTGGGTCGGTGCGATCACCGCCCTGTTCGCCGCGACCGTGGCGCTCGTGCAGAACGACATCAAGCGCGTGCTCGCGTACTCGACGATCAGCCAGCTCGGCTACATGTTCCTGGCGGTCGGCGTCGGTGCGTACAGCGCCGCGATCTTCCACATGGTGACCCACGCGTTCTTCAAGGCACTCCTTTTTCTCGGTGCAGGCGCCGTGATCCACGGAATGCACGACGAGCAGGACATGCGACGTATGGGCGGCCTGCGGAAGTACATGCCGATCACCGCCGGTACGTTCATCTTCGGTTGGCTCGCGATCGCGGGCATCTTCCCCTTCGCGGGCTTCTGGTCGAAGGACGAGATCCTCGCCAAGGCCTGGTTCAGCCACGACTACGCGCTCTGGGCGGTCGGCGTCTCGGGCGCGTTGATCACGGCGTTCTACATGACTCGTCAGGTATGGCTCGTCTTCTACGGTCCCGAGCGCTGGCGCGACGACGCGGCCCTGGTCCAGGGGACCGGCGACGCGCACGAGGGAGACGACGTTCTGGCGGAGGCGCACGCGGGGGCGCTTCCGCACGAGTCGCCCTGGACCATGTACGTCCCGCTCGTCGCGCTCGCGCTGCTGTCGTTCTTCGGTGGCGTCATCGACCTGCCGTTCACGAACGCCAAGTTCAACGTGCTCGACCGGTGGCTCGAGCTTCCCGAGGCACATGTCGCGTCGTCGTTCGGCCTGGGTTTATTGCTCTCGACGATCGCGGTCGCCGTCGGCGTGATCGGGATCTACCTGGGCGTACTGCTCTACCGCGACGGTCTGCGGCGCGACGGCACCGACCCGGGCGTCGAGCGGCTCGGTGGTTTCGCAGGCGTGCTCCAGAACGCGTACTACCTCGACCTCGGCCTCGCGCGGTTCGTGAGTGGTCCCGTTACGGCGTTCGCGCGCTTCCTCAGTGACGGCGTCGACCGCGCCGGCATCGACGGCGCGGTCAACGGGATCGCGACCGGAGCCCGCGCGGGTGGCGGGTCACTGCGGCGGCTCCAGACCGGCCTGGTGCGGAACTACGCGCTCGGTATCGCGCTGGGCACGGTGCTCCTCCTGTTGTACGTGGCGACGCGGGTGACGTTCTGATGCCGTCCCTGCTCGCCGAGCTCACCCCGGTCGCGTCGACCTCGTCGAAGCTCGGCT
>JAUZEM010000401.1 GCA_030839005.1 Actinomycetota bacterium
CCTCGGCCTCGACGACGTCGTGTTCGACCTGTCGATCACACCGAACCTCCCCGAAGCAATGGCGATTGACGGCGTTGCTCGCGAGCTCGCCGCGCACTTCGGCCAGCCGTTCAACGTCGACGAGAACGAGCCAGCGCCGATCGGCGACGCGGTGGCGGGCGCGCGCGTGGTCGTCGAAGCGACCGATCGTTGTCCCCGCTTCGTCGCGGTCGCGGCGCGGGTGGTCACGGGTGCATCGCCGCAGTGGATGCAACGACGATTGACGCTCGCCGGGATGCGGCCGATCAGCAACGTCGTCGACGTGACGAACTACGTGATGCTCGAGCGTTGCCGTCCTTTGCACGCCTTCGACCTCGGCCGGCTCGCGGGCCGCGGCATCGTCGTGCGTTTGGCGAATGCCGGCGAGAAGATGACGACGCTCGACGGTGTCGAACGCACGTTCACGAACGCCGATCTCCTGATCTGCGACGCCGAGCGCACGCCCCAAGGCATTGCCGGGATCATGGGCGGCTCGGCGGCCGAAGTGTCCGAGACCACCACCGAGATCCTCCTCGAGTCGGCGTACTTCGAGCCGAGCGGTATTGCGCGTACCTCGAAGCGGCTCGGTCTGCGCTCCGAGGCGAGCGCGCGGTTCGAGCGAGGCGTCGACCCGAACAACACCGGCACCGGTGCCGCACGCGCCATGGAACTGTTCGCGCTCGTCGCGGGCGCGGAGCCGGCCGCGGGAGCCATCGACGTTTATCCGCAGCGCATCGAACGGGCGCGTATCACTCTGCGCACCGAGCGGGTCAACCGGTTGCTCGGCACCGCGTTGTCCGGCGACGAGATCTCGGCCTACCTCACGCCACTCGGCATCGAGATGCGTGGCAACGAGGCGTCGGTTCCGACCTTCCGCCCCGATCTGGAGCGCGAGATCGATCTCGTGGAGGAAGTCGCGCGCCGCGTCGGCCTCGACCGGATCGCGCGCACGATCCCGTCGAATCCGGAGAAGATCGGTGGGCTCAGCCCGCGCCAGCGCGACCGGCGCACGATCGCCGATGTGCTCATCGGCGCGGGCTACGACGAGGTCTACACGCTTCCGTTGCTCGCACCCGCCGACCTCTCGGGTGCGGGTCTGCGGCCCGACGAAGTGATCGAGGTCGAGAACCCGCTCCGGGCCGAGGAATCGATCTTGCGCCCCGCCATCCTTCCGGGGCTGCTGCGCGCGGTCGCGTACAACGCCGCCCACGGCGACCCCGACGTCGCGTTGTTCGAGAGCGGCACGACGTTTGCGCCACCGCCCGACGGCGAGCAGCTGCCGGGCGAGCACCGGTCGGTCGCGTTCGCGCGCGCACACAACGTGCGGCGCGCGCCGCACGAGCGAGACCGCCCGGTCGACGTGTACGACGCGACCGCCGCCCTCACCGCGCTCGGGCAAGAGCTCCGGGTCGCCGATCTCCGGCTCGAGGCCGCGAGCGTCGAGGGGCTGCATCCGGCGCGCGCGGCCCGGGTTCTCGTCGACGGACGTCCGATCGGCGTCATCGGCGAGGTCGCGACCGCCGTGGTCGACGCACTTTCACTGGTGGCGCCAGTCGTCGCCTGTGAGCTGGATGTCGACGCGCTCCTGGCCGGCGGGCGGACCGAGCGGGTGGCGCGGCCGGTGTCGCGCTTTCCGGCCTCGAGCGTGGATCTCGCGTTCGTTGTCGACGACCACACCCCCGCGGCGGCGCTGCAGACCACTCTGGTGCGCGCCGGTGGTGAGCTCCTCGAGCACGTCGCGTTATTCGACGTCTTCCGGTCGGAGGTGCTCGGACCGGACAAGGTCAGCCTCGCCTTCGGGCTTCGGTTCCGGGCGCTCGACCGAACGCTCACCGACGACGAGGTGAGCGCGCTCCGCCAGAAGTGCATCGACGCCGTCGTCTCGGCCCACAGCGCCGAGCTGCGAAGCTAAGTGGTGTTCACGCACCGGATCCGCGTGCGGTACGCGGAGATCGACGGGCAGGGCGTGGTCTTCAACGCGCACTGGCTCACGTATTTCGACGACTCGTGCACGCGGTTCATGGAGTCACTCGGCTTCGGGGCCGAGTTCTGGACGATCGAGTTCGACGTCATGCTCGTGCGCGCCGAGTTGGAGTGGAAGGGCTCGGCTCGCTTCGACGAGTGGGTCGACATCGACGTCGCACCGGTGCGTCTCGGCACGAAGTCGTTTGATCTGGCCTACCGCGCGCGCGTCGACGGCCGGTCCCTTTGCGACGCGACCATCACCTATGTCGCGGTCGAGCCCGGGAAGAACACCTCGATTCCGATCCCCGACAAGGTTCGGACCGCCCTGGAGTCACGCGCGGCCTGAGCTGCTACGGATTGCGCGACCGGCGCGCCGTGCCCACCACCGCGGTCCGCGCGCTGGTCGTGTTGACGACCTCGAACGTGGCGGTGTCGTCGTCGATCTCGATGCGGGCGTCGAGGGTGTCGCCGGCGAGAACGATCCCGACGAAGCGCATCTCGATCTCGCCGTGCGCAAGGAATTCGTCGCCCCACGCGTCGAGCAGCGCGCCGTAGGCGGGTCCGGCCGCTTGCACGCCCTGCGCGACGAGCCCGGGCAGCTGAAGGTCTGCCGACATGGTCGCATCGGAGTGATAGTTGCCGCGACGCGAGTACGCGCGTACGAGCTCCTCGCTGATCGTCAGCGAGCGCGTGATCTGCTGCGTCACGGTGCGGCTCCGAGCGTCGCCGCGGGGGTGAACGACACGGCGGAGGTCCATACCGGGTCGTGGGGCGCGTCGGCCGTGACGACCGTCGTTTCCACGTCGACGTAGGTCCGGCCGCGCTTCTCGTAGCGCTGCGCGACCACCCCCGTCGTGACGAGGTCGACTCCCGCCGAGACGCGCCGGTGGCAGCGCAGCAACTGCTCGGTCTGGATCATCGCCTCCGGGCACACCTGGGCGAAGCACAACACGGTGAGGTTTGCGGCAATGGGCGGGTAGAGCGCGCCGGCGGCCAGCGCGGGGTGATCGATACCCGCCGCCCGCCAGTAGCGCTCGTTCGCGGCGTTCGAGACGGTCAGGCGCAGCGGTCCGAGGGCCGTACCGGGCACCAATTCGGAAAACGATCTCATGTCTATGCACCCGCCTCTATGCACCCGGGTGTATTATATGCGCCATGGCGTATCGAGCTGCCGTCGTCGGCGCGTCAGGCTATACGGGGGCCGAAGCGCTCCGGCTTCTCGCCGGCCACCCCGAGATCGAGGTCGTCCACGTCACGGCCGCTTCGAACGCGGGCGCACGGGTCGTCGATCTGTATCCCGCGCTCACACCCGCGTACGGCGACGCCGTGCTCGCGCCGCTCGACGTCGCCGACCTCAGAGGACTCGATCTCGTTTTCTGCATGCTGCCGCACGGCGCGAGTCAGGACCTCTTGCCGGGCCTGCTCGACGACGTGTCCCACGTGATCGACCTCGGCGCCGACTTTCGGCTCCCGCCCGAGGCGTACGCGCGCTGGTACGGCGAAGTGCACCGCGCGCCGGAGGTCGTGGGTCGCTTTGCGTACGGCCTCGTCGAGCTGTATCGGGAGGAGCTCGGCCGTCACGCGCACGTCGCGTCGCCCGGCTGCTATCCCACTGCGGTGAGCCTGGCCTGCGCGCCGTTGCTCGCGTTGGGTCTCGTCGAGCCGCGCGTCATCGCCGACGCAGTGTCGGGGATCTCGGGCGCGGGGCGCGGGTTGAAGACGACGAGCTTGTTCGCGGAGGCGAACGAGAACGTCTCCGCGTACGGACTGCTGACGCACCGTCACACCGCGGAGATGGAACAGGCGCTGTCGAAGGTGGCGCGGCGGCCGGTCGACGTGTTGTTCACGCCGCACCTCGTCCCCATGACACGCGGGATCCTCGCCACCTGTTACGCGCGCCCGCAGGCCGAGGGATTGTCGACCGCGCGCCTACTGGAGCACTACCGCGAGTTCTACGCGGACGACCCGTGCGTGGTCGTGGTCGACGAGCCGTCCGGCACCAAGGCGACCTACGGTGCGAACATCGTGCACGTCACCGTTCGCTTCGACGAACGAACCGATACGGTGATCGCGATCGCGGCGGAGGACAATCTCGTGAAGGGCGCGTCGGGTCAGATGATCCAGGCCGCGAACATCATCCTCGGCTTGCCCGAGACGACGGGCCTCCCGCGGCTCGGGATCCAGCCATGACGTCGGGAGTGACGGCCGCTCCCGGATTCGTCGCCGGCGGGCTCGCCTGCGGGATCAAGCCGTCCGGCGACCCCGACCTCGCGCTGGTCGCGACCGGCGACGCGGCGTCGATTGCCGCGGCCGGCGTCTTCACCACCAACCTCGCGCAGGCCGCACCGGTCCAGGTGTCGCGTCGCCACCTTGCGAACGGGCGCGCATCGGCGGTCGTGTTGAGCTCCGGCAACGCGAATGCGGCGACGGGCGAGCCCGGCCGG
>JAUZEM010000431.1 GCA_030839005.1 Actinomycetota bacterium
CAGAGCTCGTCGAAGCGGCCGCGCGTAGTGGCGAGTACGAGATCGCGACGAGTGCGGTCAAGCGGCTCTCCGAACGAACACAGCTCAGTGGAACGGACTGGGGGCTCGGGATCGAGGCGCGGGCGCGCGCGCTCGTGAGTGACGGCTCGGTCGCCGAGCAGTTGTACCGGGAGGCAATCGATCGCCTACGCCGCTGCCGCGCGGCTGCGCACGTCGCGCGCGCTCACCTTCTCTACGGCGAATGGCTCCGACGGCAGCGTCGACGCATCGACGCTCGCGAAGAGTTGCGCACGGCACACGACATGTTCTCGAGGATGGGCGCAGAGGCATTCGCCGCGCGCGCCGCTCGCGAGTTGCTTGCGACTGGTGAGCGGGCGCGCAAGCGCGCCGTCGACACGGTGGCGCACCTCACCGCGCGCGAAGCGCAGGTCGCCGAGCTCGCGAGGAACGGTCACTCGAACCCGGAGATCGGCAAACGGCTCTTCATCAGCGCCCGCACGGTCGAGTACCACCTGCGCAAGGTCTTCACCAAGCTCGAGATTCGCTCGCGTATCGAGCTCGAGCACGTCCTGCCGTCCGGAGCACTCGACAGCTAGGAAAACGGCATGCGATCGACAACGCTGGGTCGGCTGGGCCTCGGCGTCACGCTCGGAGCCTCGCTGGTCGTCGTTCTCGACTTCAGCATCGTCAACGTCGCGCTGCCGGCGCTCAGTGTCGCGATGGGCGTATCCACGACGACGTCGGAGTGGGTCATCACTGCGTACGCGTTGACGTTCGGCGGGCTGCTCGTGCTGGGTGGGCGCGCGAGCGACTTCTTCGGCCGGCGGCGCATGCTGCTCGCCGGCCTCGTCGTGTTCGCGCTCGCGTCCGCGACCGGCGGCGTCGCGGTGAGCTTTTCGTTGCTCGCCGCGTCACGGGCAGTCCAAGGCGTGGCCGCTGCGCTCGTCATGCCGGCCGCGTTGTCGATTCTGACGACGAGCTATCCGGAAGGCCCCGCACGCAATCGCGTCCTCGGCTACTTCGGCATGACGGCGTCGGCCGGCTTCGTCGTCGGGCTCGTTGCGGGCGGCATCCTGGTCGACACGGTCGGCTGGCGGGGCGTCTTCTTCGTGAACGTGCCGGTGTGTCTCGCGCTCGCAACGGTCGGGTCGAAGGTGCTGCCCGCGGAAATCACCGAAGCGGGCCCTCGCCGTCTCGATCTTCCGGGCGCGGTGCTCGTGACATCGGGAACGGCCGCGTTGGTGTACGCACCGACCCTCGGCACCAACGACGGCTGGGCGTCATTGCCCTTCGTCGCTTGCCTTCTTGTGAGCTCGATGTTGTTCGGCGCGTTCGTCGTCGTCGAGCGTCGGAGCCCGCAGCCCCTGGTGCCTTTGGGCATCTTTCGGCATCGCACGCTCGTCCTCGGTGACGTGCTCAGCGGATTGATGGGAGCATGGGTCGCGGGCGAGGTTTTGGTATTGAGCCTCTACAGCCAGCAGGTGCTCGGCTATTCGCCGCTCGTCGCCGGTTTCGTCGCGCTCCCGCAGGGCCTCGGAGGTCTGTTGCGAGGCGTGCTCGGCACTCGGCTGATCGATCGGATCGGGCTCAGGGCGTTCCTCGCCGGAAACTGCCTGCTCGCCGCGGTCAGCGTGTTTGCACTGTTCCGCTTTCCAGTGACGACCCACTATCCGGGGTTGGGCCTTGTTCTGCTTGCCTTCGGGTTCGGTTCGACGAACGTCGTGTTCGGATCGACGGTCGCCGCCAGCTCGAGCGTTGTGAACCGCGAGCAAGGGCTCGCGGGCGCGCTCGTGAACGCGACCCGTCAGATTGGTGCCGCCGTCGGCGTCGCCGTGCTGCTGTCGATTGTCGCGATCGACGCGACCGCGCACGCCTCGAACGCACAGCTCGCCGCCGGCTACCGCTTGGCGTTGGCATGTGCGGCCGGTGTTGCGGCGGCGGCGGCGGTCCTGAGCGTTGGTATCCCGGCCCGCGGGGCGACGCGCGATTCACAGCAAAGGGTCGTGACGACGGCGGAAGCGGAAGAGGCCGGGACCGTCCTGGTAGCGATAAGGCCAGGCTCTCGTGGTCGCGAGCGCCCATCATCAGGGCGACTCTCGGAGTAGCCGACATGGAACGGTATCTCGTCATCGTCAACTACGACGGTCCGGACGACGGGCTCGTTGCCCAGCTGCGCGCGTTCGCGCTCGCCGGCGAAGCTCGGTTTCACATCGTCGTGCCCGCAGTCCCGAACGCGGGGAGCCAGACCGAAGGCCGGGCGCGCGCCGCCGCGTCACGCCGGCTCGATGCGGTCGAGTCCGCACTCGCGCGGGTACCCGGTGTCGACGGCGAGGTCGGCGACGCGAACGTCTACACGGCGATCCGAGACTCGCTCGACCGTGCCGCATACGACCTGCTCGTCGTGGTCACTCCACGAGTTGAGGACCATGAACGGGCCCGGATCGTCGATCGCCTCGTTCGCCGGTTCGGGCTCCCGGTGGTACACGTGGGCGCTGACGAGGCCACCTGGCTGCAACACCACACCATCGGCATCGGCCTCAGCCTCGATGAAGGCGCGACGCGACGCGGACCGCTGACCGTCGCCCGCCGCCCCGGCCGCAGCAGACTGCGGCTCCTGGCGCTCGCATGCTGCGTGCTCGTTGCGACGACGATCGCCGGGTTCACGTGGGGGGCGTCGCGAGGCAGCGCGACCCAACCATTCCCGTCGATCACCGCGACCGAATCCGACTTCACCATCCAGCTGTCGGCGTCGCGAGCGTCAGCCGGGCCGATCTCGCTCGTCGTCCGCAACCGAGGACCGTCAGCGCATGAGCTCGTCGTGTTCCGCACGACTCTCGCGCTCGGCGCGCTCCCCATCGGCTCCGACGGCAACGTCAATGAGGACTCGACGAAGCTGGAGAAGGTCGCCGACAGCGGCACCAACATCCCGCCCGGCCAGTCGCGCACGCTCTACGTCATCCTCGCGCCGGGAAGCTACGTCTTCATCTGCAACCTGCCCGGCCACTACCGGCTCGGCATGCACGCGGCACTGGTCGTGCAATGACCGGGATGCTGTTCGCCGCGCCCACGTCAAGAGGAGTCGAATGATGCCCCAGGTCTCGTCCCTTCGTGAACCACACCGTGACGGAAGCACGACCCGTCTTGCAGTCACCCTCACCGGCGACGTTTCGCCGGCCGAACGGGTCGACGCGCTCGCAATCTTCGAACAGCTGTCGCGGGACGCGGGGCAAGGCGTCCGGTGCGCTCGATTCCGCATCGAGGCACGAGTGCAGGCAGACGGCCTGTCAACCGTGGACGGAATCATGATCCTCGAAGACGGACGCGCGCTCTTCGGCTGGAGCGTCGACCGAACGATGCTTGGCGCCGCGCGCGATGTCAGTCGGCGATTACGCGCGCGGATGTACGCAGCCGCGCGCCGTCCGGCACTCGACGAGACGGCGTAGTTCGCCATCTTCATCGCCTACATCATCATCGCCGCGGTGCTCGCGCTCTTGCTGCTCGCATCGGCAGCCTCCAAGCTGCGCCGCGACCCGCGCATCGCCCGGACGATCCACGAGACCGTCGGCGTCCCGTTGCGGTTCCTCCCGCACTTCGCATAGCGGGCCCGGCGCTGCCACTGGCGCTCGCCGTTGCCGCCTTGGTCACCCGCTTGCTCAGCATGTGACCAAGGCCGTTACCTCATCTGCGTACGTCCAAGGGGTCGCGCGGTTCGCGGCGGCCGATGAGGGCGACTGCCATGAGCGCGATGAGCGGGGCGGTGTTGGGGTCGGTCGCCTGACCGCTGTAGAGCTGGCCGAGGTCTTGCCCGGTCACCCAGATGGCCATCGCGAGGACGAAGCCGGCGGTCGCGGCGAGGGTGCGGCTTCTCCGGTGGAGTGCGGCAAGGCCGATCAGCGCCTCGACGACGACGAGCGCGACGACGACCGCCGGACCGTGATGACTTGCAAAGTTGCCCACTGACGTCTGGAGCCGGTTGAGCCAGTGCGGCGCACCGGCACCGGTGAGCGCGTCTGCGACCGCAACGCCGGTGTTCTGGCCGGGGAGCGTTTGGAAAACGGCTCCGCCGACCCAGAGCGTGGCCCACGCGAGCGGTATCCAGCGTGCCGGCGCGTCGTCCGGACGATTGCGTCGCGGCCACGCCGCGAGCGCGAGCACGCCGTACAGCAGCACTGCGCCCGGCGCGCCGTTCAAGAGGCTCGCATGACCGCCGGCGAGGCCGGAGAGGCCCTCGCCGAAGAACCACACGCCGAGCACCCAGGGGAGCGACGCCGCGAGCGCGAGCCGGGCGGTGCGCGGGACGAGCAACCCCAGCCCGATCACCAGCTGGGTTGCGGCGAACGGCAGGTCCCAGGCGAGGGGGTGTGCCGCGATGAGGTTCGCGGCCCAACGGATCGGGCCGGCGACGACGAGGGGCTGCCCAACGGCGAGCGGCGCGATGACTTGGTTGGCGAACCCGGTTCCGAGCATGAACGGCTGGAGTTGCAGCGCGCCGTCCAGCAGCCAAAGGAGTCCCAAGACGATCTGTATTCGGCGGCGGGTGATGCGAACGCCGTCCGACAGGAACGCGGTGTTCAGGAAGCGCACGGGCCGGGTCGCACGCGGCGACCCGGCCCGGACAGTTGTCGTTGCCACTCTCGGTCTGCCTACTGAGAGGAGTCCGTGTAGCGGCCACCGGTGTTCTGGTTCCAGAGCCGGCGGTTGCCCATCTCGGAGACGTAATCGACGCGGGCCTGCTGCCCCCAGTTGATCTGGGTCCAGCTGCCGATCACGTAGGTCATGTTGTACGGCCCGTCGGCGGGCGTCGTCAGGTAGGTAGGTGCGACCGACTGGAAGTAGCTCTCGAGCTGGGTCGGGAGCTTGCCGGAGCTGTCCGTGAACAGCAGCGGTGCGTGGAAGCCCAGGTGGGAGAGCGGGGCGGATGCGACCGCGCCCTGCCAGTCGTTGATGTTGACGAGCGTGAAGCCGTGGCCCGGGCCTGTGATCTTCCAGCCGACCATGCCGGCCGGGTCCCACATCTTCGCGAACGCGATCGCGGTGTCGACAGGAGTGTCTACGGGATCGGCGTTGAAAGCGACGATGTCGTCGTTGGTGACCCGGATGACGGTCCCGTATGCCGCGAGCTGCTTTGCGACTGCGCCCGAAATCTGGGTCGGGCCGCCGAACAGGTAGATGCGCGCCTGCCCGTTACGGCGCTTGAGCGCGTCGATCGTGGGCTGCGGCACTGCGTTCTTGTTCACCCAGAGCAGCCCGGAAGCCATGTGCGCGACCCAGTGGGTGGCCGGCAGCAGGTACTGGTAGTCGGTCCCGTCCATCGACCCGACCATCACGTTCTGCACGCCGTTGCCCATGTCGGGCACGCCGGTGTCAGGGCTCTGGATCGAGCCGTAGATCTGGTCGACCTTGTTCGCGAGGTCCGGCGCGCTGGGCGCTGTGACCTCG
>JAUZEM010000614.1 GCA_030839005.1 Actinomycetota bacterium
GCCGAGGCTGCATTGCATGCGGATCGCGTCGAGGAGGCACGAGCGCACGTGGCGCACATCGAGTCGGCCGCGGGCGACTCCCCAGCGTCCTGGATAGCCCTTGGACTGCGCCATGCGCGCGCGCTGCTCGCGAGCGAACTCGACGTCGCCGACCGCTTCGAGGAAGCCCTCGCCGCGGACCTCTCCCGATGGCCGTTCCAGCGCGCCCGCGTTCAGCTCGCGTATGGGCAATGGCTGAGACGGCGGCGGCGCATCGCCGAATCGCGCATGCCGTTGCGCGCCGCACGCGACACGTTCGATGTGCTCGGCTGTGCGTCGTGGGGCGACCAAGCCCGTCGCGAGCTACGCGCGTCGGGCGAGTCGAGCCGGCGCCGCGACCCTTCGGCCCGCGACCAGCTGACGGCGCAGGAACTCCAGATCGCCCAGCTAGCCGCCACGGGCCTATCCAACCGCGAGATCGGCGAGCGCCTGTACGTCTCACACCGCACCGTCGGCACCCACCTCTACCGGATCTTCCCGAAGCTCGGGATCACGGCACGCACGGAGCTCGACGCGGCCCTATCGGTGTCGGGCGGAGCCGAGCCCGTCACCACGACTTGAGAAGGCTGATGCCTTGTAGGTTGTGAAGGGAGACGGGAGAACCAGTGATTGGCTACGACGTGCGCCGCTTGACGGCACTCTTGATCACCGTCGCGGCGTGCGCGCTCGCCCTGGCGCCCGGCGCAAGCGCCGCGGCGACGAGTTGCGCCCAGCCGCAGTGGGTGGCCGCGTGGGCGGGCGTACCGAGCGATGCGTCCCCGGGTACCGACATCAGCGACCTCTTCAGCCCGTCGGGGGATGTCAAAGGCACCGTCAGCAATGCCACCGTTCGGGCGATGCTGACGCCGACGTTCGGCGGGTCGAGCGTTCGCGTCCACCTCTCCAACCGCTTCGGCACGGGGCCCGTCACCTTCACGAAGACGGCGATCGCGAAGCAGGCCGAGGGCGCCGCGATCGCGGCGAAGGCCGTGCCGGTCACGTTCGGCGGCGCGGCATCTGTCACGGTGCCCGCCGGCAAGGATGTGGTCAGCGAGGCCACCGCGTTCTCGTACAAGGCGTTCGACAACATTGCCGTGAGCACCTACGTCAGCGGTGACGCGGGCAAACCGACTGAGCACTACACGGCACGCCAGACGTCCTACCTGACTGCCAACGGTGGGGGAGACCACACCGGTGACCAGGCGGCCGGCGCCTTCACCCAGCACACGACCACACGCCCGTTCGTCACGGGACTGGACGTCCGGGCGAAGGCCGCAGCAGTGGTCACGTTCGGCGACTCGATCACCGACGGCTATCAGGGCCAGGGACCCGCCGGCGTTCCCGAGACGAAGGAGGGCATCGACGCGAACGGCCGCTGGCCTGACGTTCTCGCAAAGCGCCTGCGCGCTGCCGGGCTGCCGCTGGCCGTCGCCAACGCGGGCATCAGCGGCAACCGCGTGCTCCGCGACGGTGCGGAGGGCGGCAACCGCGACACCTACGGTCCCGCCGGGGTCAAGCGACTCGACCTCGACGCCATCCAGCAGTCCGGCGTCAAGACGGTGATCCTGCTCGAGGGCATCAACGACCTCGGGCAGTCCCCGCAGGCGGATTCCGCGGCGGTCATCGCGGGATACACCGACCTCATCACGCGGCTGCACCAGGCGGGACTGCGCGTCGTCCAGGGCACGCTCACGCCGACCGGTGGTACGAACAACGACTACGACAGCGCGACGACCCAGGCGAAGCGCAACGAGATCAATGCCTGGATCCGGACCAAGAGCCCCGCGGACGCGATCGTGGACTTCGACGCCGCGGTCCGCGACCCAAGCGACCCCACGCGGATCAACCCGGCCTACGACGGCGGCGACCACCTCCATTTCAACCTCGCGGGTTACAAGAAGATGGGGGAGGCCGTCAGTCTCGCCCAGCTCGGCGCGCCGAAGTGCCCCGCCGCGAAGCTCTCGGTGCGCGTCACGCCACGCCGCGTGAACGCCGTCTACGGGCGGTCAACCACCGTGCGCGTCCGGGTGCGTCTCGGCGGGAAGCCCGTGCGCGGCGCGCGTGTCCGGCTCGGCAACCGCAGGGCGACGACGAACGCCAGCGGCGTCGCGCGCCTGCGCGTGCGCCTCCACAAGGGCGGCGTCCGCACGATCGTCGTGCGAGCGCCCGGCGGCCTGACAAAGCGGGTGCACGTGCGCGTTCGACTCGTCAAGCAGCCGGAGCGGAGCGCATGATGACCAGACCTCTAACACGAGACGCGGCGCTTCAGCGCTGAGCCTCAGCGATCAATTCGCCGAGCCGTCGCTTCTGCACGCCGGCCTCGTCGAAGTTGCTCGGTGCCAGCCAGGACTCATGGCCGGCGCGGATCGACGGCCAGTCATCGTCAGTGATCGCGTACCACGCGGTGTCGCGGTTGCGCCCCTTGACGATCTGGTGCTTGCGGAAGACACCCTCGAACTTGAAGCCGAAGCGCTCGGCAGCTCGCCTGGAGGCAGCGTTGAGCGCGTTGCATTTCCACTCAAGGCGACGGTAGCCGAGGTCGTCGAACGCGTGGCGCGCAAGCAGGTAGATCGC
>JAUZEM010000483.1 GCA_030839005.1 Actinomycetota bacterium
GGGGTGCTTCCCCGTCGGTCTGGCGGACGAACTCGCGTAGGAACCAGGTCCAGAACGAGCGCATCTCCTCGGTCGGCGAGAGCGAGAGCAGCCCGCCGTTGCGGCAGTACTCGTCGGCTTCCAGAAGCAAGCGCGTGAGGTCGACGGTGTCGCCTTTGATGCGCGTCGGAACCATCAGCTCGAGATCGACGTGGTCGACGTTGCGCCGCACGGCTGTGTCGAGCACTCCGTCGGCTGCCGGATTGAGGCCGGAATACCGCTCGTCGAGCGTCTTCGCGATCTCGAGCAGCCGTTTGGGGACGTCGGCCTGCTCGCCGCCTCCGTAGGTGATGATCGCGAACTCTCGCAGCAGCGCCTCACGGTGCTGATACGCCCGGCGGGCGACGCGCAACGGAAAGTTGACGAGCACCACCCGGCGCATTTCTTCGCCCTGCATCGCCCGGGAGTGTACGGCGGTCCGGCGAAGCCTGTCCGGTCCGATAGGGTGGCTGCTACACCGCACCGCCGGGTCCGTCCGCTGACATCAGCCCTCCGCTGACATGAGCGTGGACCGTAGCGAGCGTGAGATCGCTCCTCGGCGACTTCGCGAACATCGAAACTTTCGTGCGCGGTGCCGTTCGAATCAGGAGCACTGTGTCAATCAGCTTTGCCGATCTCGGCGTGTCCGCCGACCTTATCGACGCGCTCACCAAGCGTGGAATCACCGAGCCGTTCCCCATCCAGGCCGCGGCCATCCCCGACGCCCTCGCCGGGCGCGACATCTCGGGCCGGGCCCCGACCGGCTCGGGCAAGACCCTCGCGTTCGGGATCCCGATGATCGAGCGCGTGCCGCGTGCGCGCCGGCTGCGGCCGGGCGCGCTCGTCCTCGCGCCGACGCGCGAGCTCGCCGCGCAGATCCAACGCGAGCTGTTGCCGCTCGCGAAGACCCGCGGCCGTCGGGTCATCTCGGTCTACGGCGGTGTCGGCTACGAGGTGCAGTGTCGAGAGCTGCGTCGTGGTGTCGACGTACTGGTCGCATGTCCCGGTCGCCTGATCGATCTCGTCGAGCGTCACGCCGTTGAGCTCGACGGTGTCGAGATCGTGGTGATCGACGAGGCCGACCGCATGGCCGACATGGGCTTCCTGCCGCAGGTGCGCAAGTTGCTCGACCTCGTCTCGGAGAATCGCCAGACCTATCTCTTCTCGGCGACGCTCGACGGCGACATCGCCGCGCTCGCGCGTGAGTATCAGAACGACCCGGTGCGCCACGAGGTCGGCGAGATCGAGCCCGACCTCGATGCGTCGACCCACGCGTTCTGGCACATCGAGGCGACCGAACGCCCGCGCCACACCGCGACGTTGATCAACAAGCACGGCTCGACGATCGTGTTCTGCCGTACGCGCCACGGTGCGGACCGGCTCGTCAAGCAACTGTCGGCCGCCGGGGTGTCGGCCGCATCGATCCACGGTGGTCGTTCGCAGGGCCAGCGCGATCGCGCGCTGCAGTCGTTCAAACAAGGCCATGTCGACGCGCTCGTCGCGACCGACGTCGCGGCGCGCGGCATCCACGTCGACGGCGTCGCGTGCGTCGTGCACTTCGATCTTGCCGAGGACGCCAAGGCGTACCTGCACCGATCGGGTCGCACCGGGCGGGCGGGAGCATCCGGCGTCGTGGTGACGCTCGTGTCCGACGCGTTGGTCCGCGACGTTCGTCGCCTGCAGAAGGACATCGGACTCGTTGGTGCGCTCGAGCGCATGGGTCGGGCCCCGGGCAAGCCGGAGCCCACGACTGCGCCGAGGCGAGCGGACGCGCGTCCGGCCCGGCATTCGACCCGCCGGCCGGAGACGGCCGCGCCGCGCCGCAACGGCTCGCGCGACCGCCGGCGGCAGAGGCGCGGCTCCGCCGGCTGAGCCGCCGAGGTGGCGCCGCGAGCTCGCGTGAACTCCCGAGCGTCTCGATCCGTAATCTCGAGCGATGCAGATCAAAATGCCCGCGCTCGGCCTCTCACTCAGCCTTTCGGCGTTGATCACCCTCGCGGCCTGCGGATCGTCGAAGACGAGCGTCACGCCCGCGGCGCAACCGTCGGCGCCGACCTCGACGACTGCGCCGACGCCGACGACCAAGAGGTCCGGCACCTCGTCGGCGCCGGTGGTGATGACCGCGAGCACGGCGAAGCTCGGCTCTGTGCTCGTCGATGGCAAAGGCATGACGCTCTACACATTGACGAACGGCGGGAAGCAGGTTCCGTGCACGGGCCAGTGCGCGTCGTTCTGGCCGCCCCTGCTGCTGCCGCCCGACACGATGACCGCGTTGGGCGCGTCGGGTGTGATCGGTCTGGGAACCGCTTCCGCCGCCGGCGGCCTACAGGTCACCGAGAACGGCGCGCGGCTGTACCGCTTCTCGATCGACAAGGCGCCCGGCGACACCAACGGCGAGGGCATCTCGAGCTTCGGTGGCGTGTGGCACGTCGTCCAAGCGGGAAGCAAGGCGACGACGCCTCCGGTCGTGACGAGCCCGACGACGACCGCGCCGCCGTCCGCGACAACCTCGTCGACCGCGTACGGCGGTTACTAGTTCGTCCCGTTTCCTTGCCAACAGTTCGCAAGAAAACGCCCCCGGAACACGCACTTATGTTGCGAACTGTTGCGCGGGGTTGGGGATCCGAATGGGCGCTGGGCCGCCACCCGAGTCGACGAGCTCGACACCAACGAAACGCCGGCGCGCGCCCACTGAAACCGTCCAATTGCACAACGGGCAACACGC
>JAUZEM010000517.1 GCA_030839005.1 Actinomycetota bacterium
GACGCGACCGTCGTCGATGACAAGTCAATCTCGCCGGCGGGACGCGATCCGTTGTCGAGATCCTCGTTCCACTCGTAGCCCAGCGTTCCACCGGCGAGCGTCGCTCCGCCCTCGAGGTTTGTGATTCTCGTGTTGCGCCACAGCCGCAGAGGTTCGTCGCTCGTAGGCACCTGGATCGCCGATGTACAGCAATTGACCATGAAGATGGTGCCGGCGAGCGCGTTCTCGGGACGCCCCGCGTCGTAGGCCGCGCCGAGCGGATCTCGCCACGTCCCGGTCCACGACGGGTTCGGGTCGATCTTGGCGCCCGCATGCGTTTCCTTGTACGACACGAGCGTGCGGTACGCAGTCGCACTGTTGTCGATGCTCGGTTCCCAGCGGGTCTTCCAAAAGATCTGATTACCGCTGAAGAAGGCGTGGTTCACCCCGGCATCTAGCGCGGTTTCGACGTTCGCTCGTTGGTTTCCCGACCAGTACTCGTCATGCCCGACCGACATGAAGACCTGGTGCTGCCCCAACCGGCTCGCCGGAGCGCGGTCGGTGTCGATGCCACTGATATAGGAGACGTCATATCCGTCGGCCTCGAGCCACCGGACCATCGGGTACTCGGCATTGAAGAAGAAATCCTCGGGCGCCGTAGCACGCGTTGTGAAGGGCCGGTTGTAGCTCACCTTGTACGCACGGTTTGGGTTCGTGCCCGGGGCGCCGACGTACAGGCTGTTGCCCCCGTACTGGTTGTACGCCTGCCAGGTCGTGTCGGACGTCTGGAACAACAGGTCGGAGTGACTCGCATCGTTGCGGACCACGAACGGGATGTGACTCGCGCCGGCGGTGTCGGAGCGCGTCAGCTTGGCGATATACACGCCGGAGACGGCGGTGAAGGGAACCGCCCACGACGCCGACTCCGACCAGTTCCCACAGTCGACGAGGCCGGTGGCGCTGTCGTTCAGGCATGCAGGCTGGGTTTGGGGCAGCGTCGCGCTCGGATTCACGGTGGCGATGTGTCGCGCACCGTCGCCGCCGTAGTAACCCATCCGGTAGATGTCGATCTGGTACGCAGTCGCGTTGGTCTTGACCTTGAAGGTCACTGCCGCACCGACATTCACGCTGAACTGCGTCGCGAAACCCTGGATCGATGCGTCGCCCGCGCCAGTCACATCCCACTGGCTCGCCGGCGAACCCGGAAGACAGTTCTCGCTGACGACGTCATTCGCCGGTGACGCGCACGGATCCGCGGCCACGGCGTTCCGCGTCAACGCGGGAAGCCCCAACAGCGCTAAGACGCACGCGCTCGCAACAGTCCGCCGCCGCCACACGCGCGCATCCAATGCACGCCCCCTCGCCCCAAATGGTCGCGCGTCACAATCGACGAACGCCCACACAAACCTTGTCCGCCCAATTGCTGGGAGTGTTCTACTCAGTGGCGGTTTCTTCACGCTTTCGTGGGGACGACTCGCAAGGCGGCCGCGACGGAGAATCGCGTTCTCCATCGCGGAACGGACGGGCGGGCGCTCAAACGACAGCGCGGGTGATGGACCCGGCGCTTTTGTTCCCGACGACCGTTAGAGAACGCATCAACGGGGTAAGGGGTCACGATCAATGGTGAGATGAGGAGTGGCATGAGCGAGATCACCTCCCGCATCCAGCAGTACCGCCACGGCGACGGCGACTGGCCGACGTTGCGTGACTGGCTGGTGAACCGCCACTACATCGAACCCAGACGCTACGCGGAGGCGCAGAAGTCCGCTGCCGACCCGCGGCTGACCGACACCGAGTACCGCGAGGTGTCACGCGAGATCGATGCGCGTCTCTACATGTTGGGCAACGTTGCGCCGTTCCTCCGGAGCGTCACGGAGTGAGCCGGCCGGAGAGCCGGGTTTCGCGTGGCTGCACCCGGCCTAGGCGCTTCGTAGCCTGACGAATTCGCGTGAGTCGATGAAATTCTCGGACAGTTCCTGGTTGGCCAGGTGCTGCAGGACGCTCTGAACGGCATCTTCGGTCGGGATGCCCATGCGCTCGGCGAGACCGATGAGCGCCCTGGCTTCGGGCGAGGTGGGGCCGACGGTGGTCATGATGTCGACTCCAGGGTCCAGAGTGGCGAGCTTCGGCATGCGCCCCACGAAGAATGACATTCGCGGCTTTCTTTACGGTTTCGTGCGGAAACCGATATTCAGCGCCCCCGCGGCCGAAACCGCGAGCGCAGTGTCAGCCGGCGCTCCGGTCGGCCGACGCGAGACGCGCGGCGAGCAAGTCGAGCAGCGGGTTGTCCTCGACCGGCAAGGGACTGGGCAATCCCGCGTCTCGGTGCAGATAGCCGATTCTCGCAAGGATCGCCGTGCTGCGGATCAGCGCCAGAATCTCGTACCACCCGAAATCCCGCAGGGTGTACCCACTCAGCGACTCGTACTGCGCGATCGTCCCGTCGCGGTCGGGGAATCCGGCGAGGTGGCTGCCGAGCAGTGACCGCATCGTGGATTCGAGCGTCGTGAACCAGGCCACGTCGTGCTCGCGCGCACCGATCGACGTCATGTCCCAGTCGAGTACGGCACGCGGCACCCGATCGTCGCCGAAGATCACGTTGCCGAGCCGAACGTCCCCCCACAGCAGGACGGGTTCGGACTCGCGCGCGGGTCGGTGGGCGCGACACCATTCGAGCGCGTCGACGAGCGCCGGAATCGGCGCGCCGCCGCTCGACCAGTCGAGGTAGTCCACCCAGAACTCGAGCTCGGCATCGTTCCCGCGTACTGGAACCCCGGCCGCGGCCGCGAGGTCGGCCCGATGCGTCGCGGCCACTGCCGCCACGAAGCTCTCGTGCACCTGCGCACGCTCATGCTCGGTGAGCGTTTTCAGCCACGCGTCGGCGACCGCCACCTCGCCGATGATGTGCCCGCGTACCCGCGGCATCACGACGAACGGAGCGCCGAGCCATTGGGGGTCGGCGACGAATTCCGGTGACGCGACGGCAACGCCCGCCGCGGCCGCCGCAGTCTGCGCGACCGTCTGACGCGCGAGGTCGTAATCAGGAAACAGGCCGGCCGTCGGCGGAGCGAGGCGCACGACGAGCTCGTGGGATTGTTCGCCGCGGTCGTCGCCGTCCCCTGACCACGCGAGGTCGACAAGGACGGTCTCGCTCGAATACCCGACGGACGGATGCTCCGCGTTGATCACGCGCACCTCGTGTACCCCGGTGCGCGCGGTGATCCAACGCGCAAGCGCGGCGCCTACGACCAGCGGATCGCGATGTGTGAGAAGCGCCACGCCGAACCTCCCGCGTACAGTTGCACTCATGACCGTAGTTGCAGAGTCGTGACCGGCCTCGGTCCGCTCGGGCCCCTCGACGAGTTGCTCGCGCACCAGATCGTCGACACGTTCGCGACGGTCTCGCAGTCGGATCGATCGTGGACCGAGAAAGTCTGCGCGATGGCCGGCGCGAGCGACGGCTCACTCTCGCTCGGCTTCGGACTCGGCAAGTACGCGAACCGGGGCGTCATGGATGCATACGCCGGCGTTTCGCGCGGCACCGAACAGTGGACGGTGCGCGCCAGCCGCGAGCTCGGCGCGGATGCCGACACGGCCGCGGTCGGGCCGATCCGCTACGACGTGCTCGAGCCCATGCGCCGCGTTCGGTTCGCGCTCGATTCGAACAACGCGCAGCCCATCTCGTTCGAGTGGGTCTTCGAGGGCGTCGTCCCGGCAGTCCTCGAGAACCATGAGGTACACCGCGCCCGCGACGGACGACGCATCGACGCGGACATCGCGCGCTACCACCAAATCGGCACGGCACACGGTTGGGTCGACGTCGACGGCGCGCGCATCGACCTCGCCGACGCGACCTGGGTGTCCACCCGAGATCACTCGTGGGGGGTCCGGTACCAGGTCGGTGTGCCGATCGCCGATCTCGCGCCCGTGCCCGCCCCGACCAACATCTCCACAACGGTCATCTGGTCGCCGATTCTCATGACCCGTCCGGACGGCACGCACTACGGCCTTCACACCTATTACCAGCGCCACGCCATCGACGGCTGGCAACGCATCGAGCTGCAGGGTGGCTTCGAACACGCAAACGGGCGACGCGA